>JBNNDZ010000270.1:0-3065 GCA_050285865.1 Puniceicoccales bacterium | reverse complement strand
GGGTTGCATGGCGGCTATCTGGTTCGCGGCAAACCGAGCCAGGTTCGCGACCCTGTGAGCGAGGCCGTGGAGGACGACATTGAAGAGGTTTCGTTGACCCGCAACGGTGCCATTGGAGATGCCACGGGAACGCCGCCGGTGGAGGAAGATGTCTTCCTTGGGACGCGCCAGCCGCGACGGGTGCTCGTGTATGGCTCGGACATCGACAAGAAGGCCCCCGTCGAAACCGCGATCCGCATCTCCTCGAAGTTCGGCATTACAACGGACCCCGTCAACGTGACACCGGACAACCCCGACGCCTGGAAGATCAAGGCGGGGCTGCGCGTCGGAGAACGTCATGACCCGCAAGGCTTCAGCCTGTTGGCCACCACCATTAGCAACGGCGACGAGGAAGCACAGAAAATCATCGCCGATGCCGTAATCGACCTGACGGTTGACATCATCGCCAACGCAATCCTCAACACGATCACCTCGGGTGGCTACCTTGCTGCATGTGGTGGCGGCGTCACCGCGAAACAAGTCAGCACGGCGGCGCTGAATCTCGCCGTTGGGTTGGGCGAAAATGAATTCCTCGGCGTGGAGCCGGGCAAGAAAGGACCGCTCGCCATGGCGCTCACTGGTCCCATTAACGACGTCGATAGCCCAGTCAAAGGATTCAGCATACCCAGCCTGGACAAGATTTCGGATTTCCAAATCATTCCAGACAGCAGTTCGCCAACGGGTGTTCAGCGCTTCGCTTCGCCGCAGTTCTCCTTTCCGCAGGCCCCGGTATTTAGCCACTGCGACTTGCTGGCGTTGCCGTTTAACCTGCTCAAGGATAAGATTAAGGAACAGGTGACCGTGCGTGGCTTGGGTGGCAAAGGGGCGGCGGAAGCGGTCGGCGTAAAGGTCCTCGCCTTGTGCATTCCTCTCGAGGCGCAGCTCAACGATGGCACCTTCAGCGCCTATGCCACGGTCACCCGTCGGGCCAATATTCAACCGCGTGAGCAAAGTCCGAAGCGTCTCAGTGAGCTGCCTTGGCAAACGGTTTGGGATGACTTCCCCTATGCCGACGAGGTCTCCGACGAGCAGCTTATCAATGGTCTTTATGCCGCGCTCGAATCGCAGCCTGAGGACGCGGAAGACATCAACCGCATCCTCCGCGCCACCGGATCGTTTTCACTCATTCGCGAAATGGACCGTGCTTCGGTCGAGGGCCTGGAGTTGTCCGGCACTGCTTTTCTTGAACAGGAGCGCCGCGAAACCCTCTACCAGGAATACAAGTTGCGTCATTGGCTGATGCCGCAAATTTCGCTCTACGTGGGCCCAGGCAATCAGTTGGACCAAGATGGCGAAAGTTCCTTCGGTGACTTCCAGCTTACCCCGGGCATCACCGAAATTCCCGTTTCCTACGGGATGGTGGGCACGGTGGCGCGCACCAATGAAAACGCCAACGCCCGCTCGCGTCTCGACCACCCCGGCGTGGAAATGAAGCTCATCGCCACCGTCATCCAGCCCCCGGAAGATGAGGAGGCTGAGTAGGGTTCAGTGTCCCATCCCCGACTTTATTTTTGGCCGTAGTCGCCGTTTGCAATTCCGCGTAGGGAAAGGTCTTCGTCTAAATCTGGCCAGTGCAGCCCAAATGGTGAAATTTCAATATTGTTGAGCTGCTTGTCGGTTCCTACGGACAGACGCGGATTGAACTTAACGGGAAAACGATGTTCGACGCCACTTTCCATAAGTACGGTCACGTAGCCTGACCCGTAGGTCGCAGACTTAGCTGTGTCGATTAGCGTTTTCATTCCACTTTTGAACAATAAGGGTTCGATGCTCATTTGCAAGCTCCTCCGCACGGGCGAGCTCCTTGACTTTCAATCCAACTGCTTCACGTAGTTCAATTTCTTCCCCGATGTTAAAAACGGCTTCCCCGCCGCCCTTGCGTACGTGGACATGAATCGGGAGATGGTCGTTGCTGTAAAAGAAGAACAAATATCCATCTTTATTGAAAACCCGTGGCATGCGTAGGAAAGCTATTTTCGGAAAACATGGCGCCAAGGTTTGCCGAAGGTTTAACGTGAAACCTTGAAGGTAAGTTTACTCGATGGTGCGAAATTTCTTTTGCGAAGCGGAGAGGGACGGGTTTTAATTTCGCCCATGCCAAAGACTGCTTCCGTTTTTACCACCATCACCGACACTGAAACCCCCGGCCTTCTGGAGGCCGATGCGGAGTCTCGCCGCGCCCCGGCGTTCAAGCTTTCGTTCACGGCGGATGGCGTTGCACCGTTTGCGCAGATCATTGTCCGCGGACCTACGGGAGAGACGGTCTTTTCCGGTGACGACATTTCCGAGAATAAGAAAAAGAAAACTTATACCGCAAAGGTCACGGCGGAGTCATTTGGGCCTGGTCGTTACGAGGTGCAGTTCGAGGGCTGCCAACAGGCCGACTGGCGATCGGCCAGCGGTGATCAATGGATCAAGGCTTTCGGGCATTTTGAAGTTTCGACGCCGCCGCGCGCCAAGGTGTTTCAAGGCGACAGCTCGGCGGTCAAAATTTATTACGGCATCCATAAGCACATGCACCAGCCGTATTACGATGCGGCGAATCCCGACTACTGGGACGGCGAAAAGGGGTCGATCTTCGGTTCGCGGCACGGTGCGTATTCGAGTTTTATTCCGATGGCGGTGCGCCACTACATGAATGGCGGCCTGCCGCATGCGGGCCTGTCGACGAGTTGGAGCGGGTCGCTGATTGAGCAGCTCAACGGTAAGGGTGGCTTCCCGGGGTGGAGTGATCAACTTCGCGAAATTGCGCAAGCGAAGACCGCCCTGGGCAATCCGCGTTGTGACTTCACTGCGTTCGGGTTTTTCCATCCGCTGATGGCCCTCACGCCGTCACGTAACATTGTCAAACAGATCGAATGGCACCGTGGCATCATCCGTAGCCAGTTCGGTGTGGAAGCCAGTGATGTCCTTTTCCCGCCGGAAACGGCATTCCACGTTCGGATGATTCCGGCGCTGGTCGAAGCGGGTGTGAAGGCCGTCATCTACGACAGCATCCACCGCTTCCGCGCTTCAAAGGAGTATCC
>JBNNDZ010000269.1:0-4565 GCA_050285865.1 Puniceicoccales bacterium | reverse complement strand
AAACTCTACGCGAGCCCGCCAAGACACCTCCGAAAAAGAAGGCCGCTCCGCGCGAACGCAAAGCGGCCAAAGAGGAGGACGACGATCAACTGGCGCTGTTTTGAGCGGCTTTACCGATCAAGTTCTTCAGCGTCAATACGGTCCTTGGGGCGTCCGGTCGCACGTTTGTTGGTTAGCAAACAGCGCTTGTTTATGAAATTCATTGAAGTCCCGGCAATATCCACCTGCACCCTTTGGCTGAATGCTTCGTCGAATGATACGCCGTCGATTCCGGTGAGAACTTGAATCTTTCTGGGTTCGCGACCGATTTCAATCACGTACGCTTCTTGCAAGAAATCGGTTTCGGATAACCCGATATCGCCAAAACCAAATTGCTCAAATACCCGGAGAATCCGCGTGGCGTTAGATGCGTTAATGGCGATGAAGAAATCGATATCCCCAGTATAGCGAGGGAAGCCATGAAAGGCCACTGCGTAACCGCCCACGATGAGGTAAGCTACCTCATTTGCATTCAGTAAGCGAACGAATTCGGTAAAATCCTCGTTCAACTCGACCATCTTCGTCTCGGGTTTGGCAGATTTCCGTCATGGCTTGCAGACGCTCCGCTGGCGTTCGGTTTGCCCAGTGCGATGGCCGGTTTCGGAATTCGCGCAGAGAACGCTTTGTTACGGTTTTTTCCATACACTACGCCGGCACGCCAGCGGGGGCGGCACCGGGGAGGCCTTCGTCTCCGTCATCTTCCTTCGGCTTCTTGCCCTTGGTCGGAGCCTTTTCTTCCTCTTCCGGTTCGGGCGGAGGTGTGGTGTTGTTGATGACGGGCGAGCGGATTTCGCCAAATTCGATGATCTCGCGGACGTGCTTGCCCTCGATGGTTTCGAACTCGAGGAGCGCTTCTGCGACTAGTTCCAGTTCCTTGCGGTATTCCTCAACGATTTGCTGGGCACGCTTGTATTGTGTGTTGAGGATTTTCTGGATTTCGAAGTCGATGCGCTTCGCGGTTTCTTCGGAGTAATTTTGGTTCCGGGTAATTTCCTTGGCCAGGAAGATGTGTTCCTGATTTTCGCCGAGGGCTACCGGGCCGATGTCACTCATGCCCCAGTCGCACACCATTTGGCGGGCAATTTGGGTGGCCTGCTTGATGTCACTGGAAGCGCCGTTGGAGAAGTCGCCTGTTTCGAGTTCTTCACCAATGCGGCCCGCCATTGCGGAGCAAATCAGGTTGAGTAATTCGTTCTTGGAATAGCCAAGGATTTCCTTGATCGGCGTGTACATCGCCATACCGAGGGCGCGGCCACGAGGGAGAATGGTCACCTTGTGCAGCTCGCGCTTTTTGTCCTTGAGCACGGCCTGAACGAGCGCGTGGCCAGCTTCGTGGAAGGCGGTCGAGCGCTTGTCTTCCTCGTCCATGAGCTTGCGGCGCTCACGACCGTAGGCGATCTTGTCGCGTGCTTCTTCGATGTCGGCGGAGTCGACTTCGGACTTGTCGCGGCGGGCAGCGACGAGCGCGGCTTCGTTCAACAGGTTCGCCAAGTCGGCACCGGAGAAACCGGCCGTGCTGCGGGCAACGCGCGTCAAATCGATGTCGCGGGACATCTTAATCGTCTTGGCGTGAACCTTGAGAATTTCTTCGCGGCCCTTGAGGTCGGGCAGGTCGATCAGCACTTGGCGGTCGAAGCGGCCCGGGCGCAGGAGCGCCTTGTCCAGGACGTCGGGGCGGTTCGTTGCGGCGATGATGATGATGCCTTCGTGGCCGTCAAAGCCGTCCATTTCAACGAGGAGCGAGTTGAGCGTTTGTTCGCGCTCATCGTTGCCCCCGCCAAGACCGGCACCACGCTGGCGACCGACGGCGTCGATTTCGTCGATGAAGACAATGCAGGGCGCATTTTTGCGGCCTTGTTCAAACATGTCGCGGACACGGGCGGCACCGACGCCGACAAACATTTCCACGAAGTCCGAACCGGAAATTGAGAAAAACGGTACGTCGGCTTCGCCAGCAACGGCCTTGGCCAAAAGGGTTTTACCGGTGCCGGGAGGGCCCACCATCAGCACGCCCTTGGGTACTTTACCGCCGATGCGCTGGAATTTTTTCGGGTCCTTGAGGAAGTCTACTACTTCGGCGACTTCTTCCTTGGCCTCGTCGCAACCAGCCACGTCCTTAAAGAGGATACGTTCCTTGTCGCGGGTGAGGAGCTTGGCGCGGCTCTTGCCGAAGGACATCGCGCCCTTGCCAGCCATCTTGAGCTGGCGCACAAAGAGGAAATAAATCAACCCGATGATGATCAGGAACGGCAGCAGGCTGACGAGGATTTCCATCATCAGGGTGCTGGCAGGCTCTTGAACGACCTTGTAGCTCGCGTCGGGATTGGTCAGCGTGTCAAAGCGCTCGTCCGTCAGGCGGCCTTTGGTCTGGAAGGGAATGAATTCGGGGTTATCGCTTTTGGATTGGCCGAGTTGGCCCAGTTCGCCGCCTTCTTTTTTCTCCTCGGGCTTGGCTTCTTCGGGCTTGTAGTCGGGGTTCTTTAGCTTGCCCCACATGGCATACCACTGGGAACCACCGCTGGGGTCGGACTTTAAATGCAGCTCGACGAGCTGGCCTGTTTCGGCCTTGCGCATCAGTTCGGATACCGACAAACGTTCGGCGGTGGTGGGCTGGCCCGGCGTCATGCGCCACAGCAGCACGATCGCGGAAATTACCACCAGCCAGATGACGAGCATCTTGGGATGAAAGCCTCCAGGTGGTGGATTCTTCTGCTGCTCTTCGCGGTTGTTGTCGTTTTCGCTCATGAATATTCAGTAAAAAGCGTTACAGCATCACTTAGAACGCCCGGTAAGTCAACCACAGAGCCCAATTGCAGTCTTCACGCAAACGGCGGGTATCGCTCGGGGGTAGACCGGGGACCCATACGATGTTCCCCGCCTCATCACAGACC
Source organism: Puniceicoccales bacterium (assembly GCA_050285865.1). Lineage (GTDB taxonomy): Bacteria > Verrucomicrobiota > Verrucomicrobiia > Opitutales > Cerasicoccaceae > Cerasicoccus. The sequence continues at coordinate 1,635 of JBNNDZ010000269.1, read as the reverse complement.
ACCGGCAAACGCTTTCGTTCCCTTTCCGGAATTTTCCGGTCGGTGAAGCAATCCTGGAGCTTGCGGGAGCCGGGTGCGCCCAACGGCTGATAGCGGTCGCCCGCCTCCCACAGGCGGACGGTGAGGCGGGGAGATTCTTCCAGTTTCCAGTCCAGAAAGGCTGCGACGTTTTCGTTTACTTTGCCCGAAAGCACATCTTTTCGCTGGTCGGAGGTCAGCAGCATCCATTCTGCGCGCAACCAACTCCGGTTGGGCAGGGCGATTTGGCCACCAGAAGGCAATACTTGCGCCGCCCACTCCGGCACATGCGACACGCCTTCCACTTTTAGTAGTCCATCGGCACTGCCTACGATGAAATGATCCGCGCCGACGCTTACCCGCTGGCGTTCGGCCCACATCCATTTTTCAAGCAAAGCGTCCACTGCATCGGCTGACAAATGTTCGGCCAGTGCTAGTTGTCCGAGCCAGCGCTGGAGGGCGCGTCGCCACAGAGCCTTGGGTAGGCCACGAAGTGGAGCGGCATCAAGTTCTGAGGCGGTTGGGCAGTCCGGCATCACGGCCTCTAGCCAGGTGTCGAGCGCCGCGGCGTCCTCTTCCAGTAGCTGACGCGAGCGCAGGGTGCCGGCGAGGGCATTGGTGGGGCTGGCGACGACGAGGTTGGGCCAGATGTTGTGGCGCACGCGGTTGCGGAAAAAGTCGGGCGAGCGGTTGGTGATGTCTTCCCGCCATTGAACGCTGGCGGCAACGAGCGCATTTTCAACGGTTTCGCGGCTCCAGTTCAGGAGTGGTCGCAGATGGGTCGCGCCACGGGGGTTGGGTTGGCTGATGGGTTGCGGTGCGGATAGCCCCGCCACGCCGGAGCCCCGGCAAAGCCGCATCACCATGGTCTCGGCGACGTCGTTGGCATGGTGGCCGAGTAGGATGGCGTCGCATTCCTGTTTGGCAAAAAAGGCTAGGCGGGCGTTGCGGAGTTTGTCCTCGGAGACGCCATTGCCGGGCTTGAACCTGGCTTGGCCGAGACGGAACTCCAAACCGAGCGATTCCGCCACATCGCGGACGAACGCGGCGTCGGCATCGGCGTCTTTTCCGCGCAGGCCGTGATTGAAATGCAACACCCGCAGCGGATGCTTTTTCCGCAACCTTGCCCACAGAATGAGCAGCAGCGCGAGTGAGTCCGCCCCGCCGGAGCACGCGACGCCCAACGTCGCGCCGGGCCGGGCATCCAGCCAGTCGGTGACGGCGGGGTGCAGCGGTAATTCGTCCACTTGGCTTCCCAGCCTGCGGGCACTATTGGTCCAATCGCTCACGGGAACAGATTAGGAGGTCGGTGTCGCGATGCGATAAACAAAGACAACAGCGGTTGTTAACGCGTCACTTTTTCAATTTGTTAACGAAGTGGCCGGTGCAAAGTCAGTCTATCTGTGAGGCATGGAGCTGATTCTCGGGGAGTCTGAGTGTCTACCAGTTTTTGGCGTCTGTTTCAGTAAATACACCATCTTCCCCCAATGACCAGATGTCATAGCTATCGGGGTTATGCACGCCGGGACAGCGGTACTGATATGGGTGACCCCAGGGGTCGATCAGGACTGAAGGATTCTCTATATAGGGCCCCAGCCACTTGTCTTCTAGGCCCTC
>JBNNDZ010000268.1:0-3986 GCA_050285865.1 Puniceicoccales bacterium | reverse complement strand
AATTTTTAAACTTTAATTTTTAATCTTCTAATGCGGCAGCACGATGAAGCAGACGCTCATCACAAGCGTGGGGATCAAGGCACCGAAGAAGAGGCCGGCAGGTGAAATACCACCTTCGCCAAAATACTTGTTGAGGATGCTCTGACCTGCCGGATTTGGGGCGTTCGCGATGACCGTCAAACCGCCACCGGTAACCGCACCAGCGACCACGGCGTATTCGAGTGCCTTGGCGTGCGCCAGCGCAGCCCCCTCCTTGGCGGTAACTACGCCATGGTGAATTTCCACTGGATTAAAGGCCGGTACCTGCGAGGCCAGGAAGGTAATTGCGGCGTTGTCATTGAACGCCGTGAGTATCGTCGCCATAGCAAAGAGTGCGGTTTCACCCATACTGCTGAGCACGGGAGCAATCCACCATCCTTGCATACCACCATGAATGACCAGACCGGCAAGGAAGAAGCCGACCAGCATCGGACTCTTAATATTCATCTGATACTGGTGGTGCTCTGTTGCCTTGGTGAAGCCGAGGAAGAACAGGAATGCACCGATGAAGAACGGCGGGTGGTGCAGCGTAATCACGGTCCACGCGAGGAAGCCAAGGTGCACAAGAATGATCCACATCGGCACGGGCTCTTCGTCGGCTCCATCCGTGGCTTCCACCGGTGCCTTGAGGCTTTTCAGTTCACTACGGAAGTAAGTGAAATAAATCGCATTGGCGATCACGATACCCAGCACTGCGCGCCATCCAAAGTGCGTAAACATGAAGCCCATGTCCCAGCCCCAGGTCGAGGCAACCATGAGCACCGGCGGTGCCGCGAAGTGGGTCAAGGTGCCGCCCACCGAAATATTGACAAACAACAGGCCAAGGGTCGCGTAGCGAAGCTTCATCGAAGGCTTCAGCTTGTAGAATTGTTGGCCAAGGAGCATGGCAGCGATGGTCATTGCGGCAGGCTCGGTGATGAAGGAACCCAGGAGTGGCGCAACCGTCAGGATCGACAACCACCAGGCAACCGGCGTGCCCTTACCCAGACTTGCGACCATTTTGAGACAATTTTCCGCGAACTTCACCACCGGGCGAGTCGAGGCAATCGCCATAATCACGACCACGAACATCGGCTCCACGTAGTTACGGGTATCGATGTAGGTGACGGCGTCAGCCCAGCCGTGGAAAATCAGAATCGAGATAAATAGCGGCACGACCCAGATACCGAAGATCGCCTCAACTTCCCCTAATAAGTGAAACAGCGTCGCCTTGAACGACACCGGCTCTTTGCCCGGCGCATAGTTTTTACCGTGTGCCTTTAGTTTTTCCTGATGCTTGTGCTCGTAGTCATGCGCCATCGCATTGAACTTGGCGCATAGGAACGTGTGGCAAACCGCCAAAATAAAAATCACCGTCGCGATCACGTTGAACGGGTCATCCTGGGCGCGGCGGACGATAACATCGACCAGCGACAGTTTTTCGCCGGACTGCGCCTCGTAGTCCTCCTCCTCATCCATGTATTCGGTGAGCGGCTTGGGGAAACTCGGGGCCTCGCCCGAACCATGGCCACCGCCACCCGCAGCCACCGCCGCGTTTACGCCGAAAAGGCAGATGAACGTAAGAAACAGAAGAGAAGCAATTCGTCGCATAAGCATCAGTGTAGAGGCAGAAAAAGAAATTCCCGGACAATGTCCAGTCTATGCGGGCGATTTCCCAAAGCGAAAACCGAAAGTTAAAGAAGAAACGGCGGCCAACTGCGACCCGAGCTCAAAAAAAAATGGGGTGGACACTTGTTCCACCCCATCATTGAGAGTCATCTACTTCTGGCCGCGCTTGGCGATTCGGCGGCGCTCTTCCGAATCCAAAACACGCTTGCGCAGGCGCAAGTGGTTCGGCGTCGCTTCAACGAGCTCGTCCGCTGAGATATACTCAATCGCACGTTCGAGGGAGAAACGGATCGGCGGAGCAAGCTGGACGTTGTCGTCCTTGCCCGCAGAGCGCATGTTGTCGAGCTGCTTGGCCTTACACGGGTTCACCGGCAAGTCTTCCAGGCGCGGACATTCACCGATCACCTGACCGTTGTAAACTTCATCACCCGGTGCAACGAACAGCTTACCGCGCGCCTGAATGAGGTTTAGCGAGAAGCCCATCGCCGTTCCGGTCGCCACCGAGCAAAGCGTGCCCGTCTTGCGGGTCACGATTTCCGCGCCTTTGGGACGGTATTCCAAGAACATGTGCGAGCAGACACCATGACCACTGGTCAGCGTGACGAGGTCGCTCTCGAAGCCGATCAGGCCACGGGTGGAAATCGTGGCTTCCACCGTGACACCGGCATGGTGGTGATCCATGTTGGTGATCTGCGCCTTGCGGTTGGAAAGGTTTTCCATGACGGCACCCAGAAGGTCTGCCGGAACTTCGACCCAGACCTGCTCGAAAGGCTCGCAAATCTTGCCGTCGATTTCCTTGAAAAGAACCGTCGGACGCGAAACCATGACTTCGTAGCCCTCGCGACGCATGGTTTCGACCAGGACCGCGATCTGCATCGAGCCACGCGCATTTACGAGGAAACGCGTGCCTTCGGTCGTGTCCGCCACCTTAATCGAGATGTTGGCCTTGGTTTCCTGAATCAAGCGGTCACGCACTTGGCGCGAGGTCACCTTTTTACCGTCCTTGCCGGCCAAAGGACCGTCATTAACGTGGAATTCCATCTGCACGGTCGCCGGGTCGATCTCCATGAACGGTAGTGCTTCGGCGTCCTTGTCAGCCGCCAGCGTGTCGCCGATGTCGATTTCATCAAAACCGGCAATACCGACGATGTCGCCTGCGGTGGATTCTTCCACCGGCACCACACCCAGACCGGTGAAGCGGGTGAGCTTGGTGATCTTCACGCGGTCGACCTTGCCATCCTTGCGGAGTGCATGGATCGTGGTGCCACTTTCGACCTTGCCCGAGAGGATACGGCCAATCGCCAAGCGACCAACAAAGGGGTCCCAGTCGATATTGGAAACCAGCATGCGGAACTGACCTTCCTCCACGGCGGGAGGCGGAATGCGCTCAACGATGGTTTCGAAAAGTGCGGTCATGTTTTCGCGCGGGCCTTCAACCTCGCGGTCAGCCCAGCCATTTTTAGCCGATCCATACAGGAACGGTGCGTTGAATTGGTCTTCGTCCGCTTCCAAATCGAGGAAGAGCTCGAGCACCTTGTCGTGGACCCAGTCCGGACGCGCGGTATCACGGTCGACCTTATTAATAACGCAAATCGTCTTCAGGCCATGGCCCAGTGCCTTGCGGAGCACCCAGCGCGTTTGCGCCTGCGGCCCACCAACGGCATCGGTCAGCAAAAGCACGCCGTCGACCATCTTCATCACACGCTCCACCTCGGCACCGAAGTCGGCGTGCCCGGGAGTATCGACGATGTTAATCGTATAGCCGTTCCACTGAATCGCGGTGTTCTTGGCCTTAATGGTAATGCCCTTCTCACGCTCGAGGTCCATCGAGTCCATGGCGCGCTCCTGGATTTCCTGGTTGTCACGGAAGGTTCCGGACTGGCGCAGCAGGCAGTCAACCAAGGTAGTCTTACCATGGTCAACGTGGGCAATGATTGCAATGTTGCGGATTTTTTCCGCAGTGGAAACGGGTTCGGCGGTGGCGCTCATATCGGTGAAAAGCGCGCCAAGGTGACAGATTTCCCGCCGGAAGCGAGAATCATTTTCGCCCAACTACCCAAAATGCGTGAATCACGCCACCAATCCACAATAAAAGCAGCGAAAGGATGAGGTTTATGAGGAAATCCATGCCGATACCCTTGCGAACCGCAACGGCAACCGGTGGCAGAAACAAACACAGTAATATATCAACCAAGCTCATGACTCCGAAAGTAACGCCCAATTGCACGGATGTAAACGCCCGAACTCAGGAGGCATAAAAAATTTTCATAAAAACGCCTTGACGGAATCGATCATCGTGCAATTATCCACGTTTTTCCTGAGGGAGATCGGAAGAGCAC
>JBNNDZ010000267.1:0-3050 GCA_050285865.1 Puniceicoccales bacterium | reverse complement strand
ACATTCGAGCAATGATCGGTAGTCACATCTACCGGAATTTTACGATAAAATCACCGCAAGCCAATCATGGAATCCTCAGGCAACCCAACCCTACTAGCCGAGTTTGAACACGCCAGCTACGAGGCATGGCGCAGCGCCGCTGAAGCTTTACTGAAGGGCGCGCCGTTCGACAAAATCATGCGTACGCCGACGCCCGAAGGCATCACGCTGCAACCGATTTACCGGCGGGAAGATTTGGTAAACGCTCCCGCCGCTCAGACGATGCCCGGCAGTGACGGCTTTACCCGTGGCGCTTCACCGGGCGGCTATCGTGAGCAGCCCTGGCGCATCGCCCAGGAGATTCCATACGGAGACCCGACGGAACTCAATCGCGCACTCCTGCACGACCTCGCTCGGGGCCAGGACGCAATCAACCTCATCTTCGATATCGCCACGATGAAAGGCGTGGACCCTGATGCCGCGCCCGATGGAGACGTCGCGGCTTGCGGGCTTTCAATCGCCAGCTTGCCCGACATGCGCAAGGCACTCAATGGCGTCTTCCCGACCGCCGTACCCATCTACTTCCAAAGCGGCTGCTCGGGACTGGTGCTGCACACCTTTTTCCGCGCCTGGCTGAGCGAACAAAACGAAGTCCAGCTAACCGCAGTCGATGGCGGTATCGGCATGGATCCCCTCGCATACTTGGCACGTGCCGGAGAACTTCCAGCCCCCTTGAGTCAGTTGCTTGACGAGATGGCAGTCGTTGCCCGAGACAATGCCGCACACATGCCCAAGTTCACCACTGCGGGTGTCAGCGGAATGCCGTATCACTGTGCAGGTGGCAGCGCGACCCAGGAACTTGCCGCTGTGCTCGCCTCTGGCCTGGAGTATCTGCGTGCCCTCACTGAACGCGGCCTCAGTGTCAACGAGGCAGCGCGTCAAATACATTTCACCCTCTCCGTCGGCCCAAATTTCTTCATGGAGATCGCAAAGTTCCGTGCAGCGCGCCCGCTATGGGCCAAGATCGTAGCGGCGCTTGGCGGTGATGAATCCGCTCAGGCCATGCGCTTGAACGCACGCACTGGGCTTAATAACAAAACCCGTCACGACCCGTACGTGAACATGCTGCGGACAACTACCGAAGCACTCGGGGCCGTCATTGGCGGCGTCGAAAGTCTTTGCGTTGGAACTTTCGATGAAATCATTCGTTCGCCCAACGAATTCTCGCGCCGGATTGCTCGCAACACGCAAATCATCCTCCAGGAAGAATGCGAGCTAACGGGTGTCGTCGATCCAGCCGGTGGTTCGTGGTTTGTCGAAAATCTTACCCAGCAGGTCGCCGAGGCAGCATGGAAAATCTTCCAGGAAATCGAGAAGGAAGGCGGAATGAGCTCTGCACTGCAAAGTGGCTTTGTCCAGCAAAGCATCAATGCGGCGGCTGAAAAGAAATCCACTCTAGTGGGCCAGCGTAGGCTCGCACTGGTCGGCACGAATCAATACCCGAACCTAACGGAAAAGCCATTGGAAGCGCCCACGCCCAACTTCGCGGCATTGCGCAAACGCCGCGCCCTGGAGTCCACCAACCACCGACTCTGCGCTGATACCCATGCCGATAAGAATTTACTGGAGCAACTCGCCGACATCCAGAGAAGCGAGCCTTCGCAACTTATCTCTAAACTGATCAAAGCTGCCAAGAGCGGTGCCACCCTCGGCGAACTCGTGAAGACTCTGCGTAACGCCGGTGGAAATCGCATCACCGTGGAGCGTCTGCCGGACCGGCGACTTGCAGAAATCTACGAACGGCTACGGGACGCCGCCGATGTTTACCGAAGCAAAAATGGACACGGCCCCAAGCTGTTTCTCATTAATCTGGGCATTCTCAAGCGCCACAAACTTCGCGCGGACTTCACCCGCTCGTTTTTTGAGACCGGTGGATTCGAAATCATTTATTCTCAAGGCTTCAGCGAGGCCGAAACCGCCGTCGGTGCGCTAAAGGAGTCCGGTGCCAAGCTCGCCGTGATCTGCGGCACAGACGATGATTACGTCGCCCAGCTTCCAACATTTGCCCAATCAATCAAGGCTGCCCTGCCCGACGTAAAACTCATCCTCGCGGGCTTCCCCGGCGAGCACGAAGCAACCTACCGCGAAGCCGGACTCGACGACTACATCTTCGTCAAATCCGACAACTACGCCACCAACCGTAAGTATCTGGAGCACCTCGGCGTCCTTTAACCTTTAATCTTTTAACTTTAAGCTTTCCATTCCATGACCAACATCGACTTCACTACTTTGGATTACAAAGCTCCTGATGCCGAGCAATCGCGCGAGGCTTGGCAAAAGTCGGTCGAGGCGTCCACCGGACGCAAGCTCGAAGACCTGATGACCGAGACGATGGAGCAAATCCCAGTCAAGCCGCTCTACACCGCCGAGGATTACGAAGGCATGGAGCACCTGGACTTCACTGCCGGATTACCGCCCTACTTACGCGGACCCTACGCAACGATGTATGTCTTCCGCCCTTGGACCGTCCGCCAATACGCGGGTTTTTCCACCGCGGAGGAGTCCAACGCCTTTTACCGCCGCAACATTGCCGCGGGACAGCAAGGCCTTTCCGTCGCCTTTGACCTCGCCACACACCGTGGCTACGACAGCGACCACCCACGCGTCGTCGGCGACGTTGGCAAGGCGGGCGTGGCCATTGATTCTATCGAAGACATGAAGGTGCTCTTCAACGAGATCGATCTCTCCAAGGTATCGGTCTCAATGACAATGAACGGCGCGGTTATTCCCGTGCTGGCATTCTACATTCTCGCCGGACTCGAACAGGGCTGCTCGCTCGACCAACTTGCAGGCACGATCCAGAACGACATCCTGAAGGAGTTCATGGTGCGCAACACCTACATTTATCCGCCTGCTCCATCGATGCGCATCATCGGCGACATCTTCGAGTATACCTCGAAGCACATGCCGAAGTTTAACTCCATTTCGATCTCCGGCTACCACCTGCAAGAGGCCGGCGCGACCGCCGATCTGGAAATGGCTTACACGCTCGCGGACGGCCTGGAGTACCT
>JBNNDZ010000266.1:0-4003 GCA_050285865.1 Puniceicoccales bacterium | reverse complement strand
CGGATAGGCCTTGGGCAACATCTTGGAAGACATGTCGCTCTCGGCTTGCAGGTGGAATCCGATCAGCGCCGGGTCAACCGCATTGACGAGCGGGTTGTCGACTTGGAAATAGCTGACAATGTCCACGCCGGCGTCCTTCATCTTTTGCGTAGCACCACTGCGGACGAGCGCACGGAGGGAACCACCATGGCCGTCCGGGCTCATCGCGATTTCGCCCTTTTCGGAAAGAATGATCTTACCGCTCAGGTCGACGGCGGGCATCTGGCCTTGCTTAAAGAAATGCACGGACTCCGCGCCGAGACCGAAGAAGTCGTTTTCCTTAAAGAAGGCTTCGGTCTGTTCGTGGTTGAGCAGGCTCGTCATGAGGAACCACGGCACTTGCGCCTCGTAGCGGCGGCGTGCGGCGAGGATCTTCTCTGCGAAAACCTGAAAGAGCGTGGCCTGGCGAATCGGTGTGACCGGGAATGTGCCCTTGGGCCCATCGTAGCCGAGGCGTGTGCCCTGGCCACCGGCTACCGTGAAGGCGGCCACGCGGCCCGCGCGCAGTGCGTCCTCTCCGGCGCAACGCGCGGTATGCCAGCGTTGCGGGTCGCCGCCATGTTCGGGGCGGGGAATGTAAGGTGCGGGGGAAAGACCGCTCAAATCGACGCCGTGGTCGCCGTCGCCGAGGACGAGTTCGCGGTTCAGCCGATCGACTTCATCGAGGTTGATTTCGGCGGCCTGCGCGAGGAGCGTTTCGCGGGCAGCGTCATCAAGCTCGTCCCAATACTGGAACACCTGGCCTTGGCCGGCCGCGTCAAACTGTTGGCGAATCGCGTCGGAGTCGATGGACTTCATGGCTTCAAATTAGAGCGTCTCCGCCGCACTGGGCAAGTGAAAGGTTGCATGGTTTGTGCGGGTGTTACCAAAGCGTCACGCATTTGCGCGGATTACTTGCCAAGTGGCGGGGTGTCGGTGCATGGTGCTGTTCATGGCCCGTTCCGACCAGCCTTCGTTGTTTTCCGATAACGCCCCACGCAGCAGCGGGGCGGAGGAAACGCCGACGCGGGCGCATCAGCCGTTGGCGGTGCGAATGCGGCCCCGGCAGCTCAGCGAAGTGCTGGGCCAGGATCACCTGCTGGGTGAGGACAGCCTGCTCCCGCGTTTGATTCGGGCGGACACCTTTGGCAGCCTGTTGTTTTATGGTCCCCCGGGTTGCGGCAAAACCACGATGGCCGAAGTCATTGCGGAGGAGACGGGCAGCAAATGCGTGCGCCTCAACGCCGTCCTGTCCAACGTCGCCGAATTGCGTGATGTGCTCCGAATGGCGCGTTATCAACCGGAGCAACGGACCATTCTGTTCATCAACGAAATCCACCGCTTCAACAAAGCGCAGCAGGATTTGCTGTTGCCGGACGTCGAGGCGGGGAACGTGCGGCTGGTCGGGGCGACGACCCATAATCCGGGCTTCTACGTCATCCCGCCGTTGCTCTCGCGCAGTCATTTGTTCCGCCTGGAGCCCTTGGCTGAGGAGGCCGTCGTGGCGGTGCTAAGGCGGGCCTTGGAGGACGCCGAGCGCGGCCTCGGGCGCACCCGTTGCGAGGCAGAGGACAAGGTTTTACGTGGGCTGGCCCGGCTCTGCGACGGCGATCTGCGCCGCGCACTCAATGCGCTGGAGACGCTGGTTTTGAGCCGTCCGATGGGCAGTGCGGTGACCGAGGAGGACCTGAAGGTCTTTGCCCGCGAGCGGCAAATCCGCTACGACGCCGACGAGGATGAGCATTACGACACGATCTCGGCCTTCATTAAGAGCATGCGCGGGGGCGACCCCGATGCCGCGCTTTATTGGTTGGCGAAGATGCTTGTGGGCGGCGAAGACCCGCGTTTCATTGCGCGGCGTCTCGTGATCCTGGCCAGTGAGGACATCGGCTTGGCCGACTCCCGAGCGCTGCCCTTGGCCGTAGCGTGCTTTCAGGCCTGTGAGTTCATTGGGCTGCCGGAGTGCGAGCTCAACCTCGCGCACGTGACGCTGTTTCTGGCCTGTTCGCCGAAAAGCAATTCGGCCACAGAAGCCATAGGCCGCGCCAAGCGCGCAATCCGCGAAGGCCCCTTGCAGCAGGTGCCAATCTGGCTGCGCGACGGCCACACGAAGTTCAACAAATCGCAGGGGCAGGGGGCGGATTACCGTTACAGCCACGAGTTTCCCGAGGCAATTTCCGGGCAGGAGTACATGCTCGATCCGTTGAAACTTTATCAGCCCGGGGCGCAAGGAGCGGAGTCGGCCATCGCTGAACGGTTGCAACGTTGGAAGACCTTGAAGGCCGAGCGGCAGGCGGGCGAATGATGTGTTTTTTGACGTGCCTTTACGCTAAATGATAGCGTTCGTCTGCCCCTGTTGGGCGGAAACCCGAACTTTTCGCTGTCAATTTCCTGCGCGCGCCCTATGAACGGTGATTCGCGTAAAACTCCGAGAACGACTTTGACATGATTGACCTGAAACTCCTCCGCGACAACCCCGAGGCCCTCAAGGCCGCCGTGGCCAAGAAAAAGTTTACCGTCGATTGGGACGAATTGTATGCGCTGGACGACAAGCGCCGCGCTGCAATTGCCAAGGCGGAAACCAGCCGTGCCGAGCAAAAAGCTGCGTCCAAAGAGGTCGGCCAGATCAAGGATAAGAAGTCTCCGGAGTTCCAGGAAAAGCTCAAGGCGATGAAGACCATGGCCGACGAGGTCAAGCAGCTCGAAGCCGACGCGGCCGAAATCGAGTCCAAGTGGAAGGCGCTGTTTCTTTCGATCCCCAATGTCCCGCACGATAGCGTGCCCGTGGGCAAGACCGAGGATGACAACGTGGTGGCTGCCACACATGGCGACCCGGCGGCGATTTCGCCCGACGCCCTCCCGCACTGGGACATTCCATGGTTCACGGAGGCGATTGACTTTGAGCGTGGCGTGAAGGCGACCGGCGCCGGATTCCCGTTCTACGTTGGCGACATGGCGCGCTTCGTTCGCGCCCTGATTGCCTTCTTCCTGGATGAGGCCAATAGCGCCGGCTACACCGAAGTCTTGCCGCCGTTACTCGTCAATGCCGCCAGCGCGACGGCGACCGGGCAATTGCCGGACAAGGAAGGCCAGATGTATCACGCAACGGTCGATGACCTCTACCTGATCCCGACCGCCGAGGTGCCCGTTACCAATTTTTACCGCGAAGAAACGTTCGAGGAAAAGGAACTGCCGGTTTACCGTTGCGGCTACACCCCGTGTTTCCGTCGCGAAGCGGGTAGCTGGGGGAAGCACGTGCGCGGACTCAACCGCTTGCATCAATTCGACAAGGTGGAGTTGGTCAAGTGGACGCATCCGGACGATTCTTTTGACGAGTTGGAAAAGCTTCGTGGCGACGCGGAACGCCTCCTGCAAAAGCTTGGGTTGCCTTATCGCGTGCTGCTGATGTGCAGCGGCGACATTGGTTTCCCGCACGCCAAGCAGTACGACCTCGAAGTCTGGGCTGGTGGCCAAAAACGCTGGTTGGAAGTCTCGTCTTGCTCGAACTTTACGGACTTCCAGGCTCGCCGCGCCGGTATCCGCTATCGTCCCGCAAGTGGCGGCAAGGCCGAGATCGTCCACACGCTCAATGGTTCCGGGCTCGCCGTGCCACGCGTGCTGGCTGCCTTGTTGGAGAACAACCAGCAGGCCGACGGTTCGGTCGCAGTCCCCGAATGCCTGCAACGCTGGTTCGGCTCCGATAAGCTCGGCCCGATGTAAGGCCGGAGGCCGGTGGTCGCAGTTTACGCATTGGTAGCCGCGAGCGTAAGCTCGTGGACCACCGTCTGATGCGCCGCGCCGCTAATTCGCGGATGCCAGGTGAATGGGCGGGCCGAGGTATTTCGGCTCGGTTGCAAGTAACTCGACATCCAGCACGGCCTTTACGCGGGCCAACTCCTCGCGAAGCATGGTTTTCAGGCCAGCGCTGAACGTGACATCCTCTGCGGCATAGCCCTCGGCTTGAATGCCGTTGGCATCGGCCAGA
>JBNNDZ010000265.1:0-5348 GCA_050285865.1 Puniceicoccales bacterium | reverse complement strand
AGGCTTCCTTGGCGTAATGACACGTCTGGCGACTTTATCCAAGCACAGTATTTTCGTTGAGGATAGTCAGTCTTTCGTCGCGAGCGATTTCTACATCGAGCAGGCACCGCCGGAAGCGATTGTTCTAACCGGAAATGAGGGCGACGCACCAGGCAGGCTCACACTAGGCTTTGTTAAAACGGACCGCATCGTGCATATTCGCGATTACGTCGGTGAACTCAACTTGGTGGCGACGCAATTTTATCGCCATAAAAGCAACCCGGATCCTGGCATTTTTATCGAAGGCCAGCCGCCGCGGATCAACCTCATCGCGAACTACTTTTACGTGCCGTCATTCAGCGTTGAGCCGTCCGATACCGAAATCAACTTTATCGCGAGTTCTGGATCATCCGCCTATAATGAGGCCGAACTCGAAATGAATTTTCACCACGATGTAAATGGCATTGCTGGATCGATCGATGACCTGCGCGAGCTTGGTTTAGTCGACTGGCGTCTGAATTATCCGAATTTGTTAGAACACTGAAGCCGTGAGTCATCGTCGCCAAAGCCAAAATTTGAATAACAAAACCTTATGATGAAAAAGTTGCTAGCCGCCATACTCTTGGGTGGAACCGTGGCGATTACCCTGGTCGCACTTGACGGTGAATCATCTGAAAACGCCGCCAGTGAGCGGGAGAGCTTTCCAGAAGTTGACCTTCGTGGCTATGGCCGCGTGTCCGGTGAAGAAACTGCATTGGAAGATGGCGGTAGCCTGCTGACCATTCAGTGCGAGTCCCCGCAAAAAGCGGCCTTGTTGCAGGCAAAATATCTATCTGATCTGACCCTTTTACCAAAGGTTCAGGATGTCGAAGCGCCGATTGGTGCCACGGGCAAACAAGCTGCTGCTTACCATGCGGAAAACCAAGGCTACATCGTTGCTGGTCGCAAGGGAAGTGAAGTTAAAATTTTGGCGACTCAAGACCGGGACGCTTTGATTGCGGAACTGAGCAACGCAAGTTGGTCTGGCTGGGAATTCACCAGCCTGACTACCGTACCGATGTACTTGGACCGTTGGGATAAATGGGGCTTCCGTGCGCATTTCAAACCATGGTTGGGTGCCCCCAAGGAGTACATCGAAGAGCAAGGTGGTGGAAGTTATGACTTCTTGGCAGAGTTCGATTTTGCCGAAGAAATGGGCAAAACAGGACTCATTCCCTTCAACGGTCCGCATTCCATGGATACAGCCGGTGGACTCGATAACACCATGTGGTGGGAATGGATGCTGCCTATAGCCGAAGAGCGCGGCTTGCCGATCGGTTTCAACGTAAAGGTTGCTGAAGGCATTGAGGCACCTTGGTTAATGAATCGCTACCGTGACCAAATGATGGAGCCAATGCCACAGTTTGGCGGCACCTATATGCGTATCGGATCACCTTATTTCGGAACTCGCGGCACGTCGTCATGGTCGGCCAAAGACGCCAATCAAATTCAGTTCGATATGATGGAGACTTTCCTGAGACGCTTTGAGGATCAGGACAATCTTGTCACGATCCTTGAGCCGCACGGTGAACTTAAAAATCTGAGTCACTCAATTTTCATGGAGTATGGTCCGGTCGCGGATGCTGGCTACCGGGAATACTTGCAGGAAGTTTACACGGATCTCGATGATTTAAATGAGTCGTGGGACACCTACTATATTGATTGGGACGAGGTACGGGTTCCAGAAATCGCCTCATTCGCGGGTTGGAGCGATGATGCTCTCGACCTAACCGGTGAGTGGAGAATCGCCTACGAAGAACTTGCGCCGCAGCACCAGGGGAAAAATGATTTGATGTATTTCAATGAGCGATTCTGGGTGAAGAAAGTCGATGCCAAGCCTGCGCCTAAAGAATGGTTTAGTGCAACCTACGATGACTCTAATTGGACGACGATGCAGGCGCCAGGAAGTGATGTTGATTTGCTCACACCCAGCCGCCCCGCGGTATTTCGTCGCCACTTCGAAGTCTCACAGGATTGGCTCAATGAGCAGGGTCAGGTTTGGCTTTATATCTGGGATATGAATCTGGCCTCCGGCGACACCTTCAAGGCGTTCCTTAATGGAGTACTGGTGGACGAGAGTGGTTTGCAACTCATGCAGCCTCATTGGACAGCGGTCGATGTCACTAACGTTGTTAAAGCCGGAGACAATGTTTTGGCGCTGCGCTTGCCGAAGGGTAAGCTCTCATACCGTGTCTATCTCTCAGGCGACAGTCCGCAAGGCTACCCATATTTCAACGAAGGGCGCAATGCACAGTGGTATGACTTCTCCATGTGGCATTGTTGGTTGCGCCGTGAAGCAGTCCGTCATGGCTTGGAAACGATTCGCAAAGTATTCCCGAATCGTCAGGTCGTTCAAATGGCGCCCGACGCATACTTTGATGACGTGAAGGAGCTTTCCCGCGAGTATGGTTCTAACTTTCACAACACCGGTTACATGTCTGCATTCTATGCCGACATGCTGCCAGCGTTGATGCGTGGCGCTGATTTGCCGTTCTCGCTGGAGCCTGGCGGTCCAGCTCAGGATGTGGAACGATTCAAATCATTCCAGGGTCTCTGGATGACTGAAGGCGTGCAGGGGATTGATTACTTTATTCATATTGGCACATTGATGTGGGACCCAGAAATACGTCAGCATTTCAAGGACACGCTTTCATTGTTTGAGTTGATAGGGAAATACCATTCGCCGAAGGCGGAAGTCGCCGGTCTTTATTCTTCTGAGAGCACTCGACTCAATGGTTTCCCGTGGGTGCTTGATCCCAACAAGCTGCTGTCGGCCGGCTACTGGAGCTGGAATGTGCGAGGTTATCTGCGCGATTACTACCCAACGGACGCATTGAGTGAGTCATCCTTCGCCAATGGCGATGCCGCAGCCTACCGTGTCATCCTGGACACCAACACCTCAATCATGAGTGAGGAAATGGTGGATGAGATCGAAGCCTATGTCCGCGAAGGCGGGACTTTCATCACGTATGTTCAGTCGGGACGTCATACACCGACCAAAGCGGACGCTTGGCCAATCGAGCGTCTGACTGGTTACGCAGTCGAGCGAATTGACGCCATGGACGCAGACGGCAAAGTGCTCGAGTCTGGTTTGCTTTCATTGGCGCCCGGGCAGAATGTATTGTCCGGAAAGTGGGATGGCGCTCGTGCGAACGGCTTGCATCTGCGCAAGGTTGCTGAGGATGCGCAAGACGTCTTGCTCTGGGATGACGGTACGGTCGCGCTCGGTATACGTCCATTAGGAAAAGGATATGTGGTCCAGGTTGGTTGTAAGTTCAGCGCCACCAAGATTCGTGACCGCTTGGATCCGGAGCAGCGTAGCGAGGAAAGCCTGCATTCCCTGCCAGAGAGCGGCGATGAGGCCTTGACCAATCTACTTGTGCAATTGATGGAATGGCGTGACGTTGTGCCGCTTTCATTTGAATGGAACGGCAACCGTGACGGTGTGCTGGTTAGCCAATACGTTTCCAACAACGGTCTCTACGATATCTGGGCGATCTGGAATCAAAATGACTCCAAGGTAGTGGAGGGCAAATTGCAAATGCGTAACCGGACGCCTGCCTGGTGTCTCGACATGGTCGATGAAAGCTCGGTGGACATCAACGGTGGGGTGATCGATATCAAACTCGAGCCGCTACAGACCCGCGTATTCATGACTCCTCGTGACGAGATTGGAGCTGCTCCCACCGAATGGTTCACGCTGCAACGCAACTGGTGGCGAGGTACGACTCGCAGCGGCGAAGCGCCAACCTTGAGTGTGGATTTTGATAATACGATGGACCTCACGAATAGCTGGTCGACTCATTTGCTGGCGCCGGGTGAAGCGGTAAGTGAGTTCGTCGCCAAGGGCGTTGACACGAAGGGTTGGCCGCAGAAACGACTCAGTTCTTGGGAAACCGCTGATTGGCCTGCCCCCAAAACGATCATTCTTCGTCGTCAGTTTACCATTCCGGATGACTGGTCCGGTGACGTGACGATGACGCTGGAGTCCAAGTCCGGATCCTATTTTGCCGGAGAAGGACAAATCTTCCTGGATGGGAAAAAAATCCACGACAAGAAGCAGTACGGCATGGATGGTTTCACGTCGCCTACCTTTACGCCAGGAAGCACGCATGATCTAGCGATAGTAATCAAGGCGGACAGCACGCTTGCGGGTGTTCGCGGCAATGCATGGCTCTGGTTGTGGCCCACACCTGATGAAGTCATCGACCTCGCTGGAGAGTGGCAAGTGAGTGAGGATTCACTGAACTGGATTCGCAGTGCTGAATTACCAGGTCAGTACGACGGCAAACTCCTGAAGCGTATCGTAGACGTGCCAGCAACGTTTGAGGGAATGGAGGATCCTCAGGTGTATCTGGATGTGGATGCACGCGATATCGTTGGATTCATGGTTAACGGACGCTTCGTTCGTCGCTACCATCGGATCACAACTGATCGATTCCAACTGAATGTCACGCCATGGATTAAGTTTGGTGAACCCAATGAAATTGAGCTGGTTCACTACTGGCGCAATCACGAGCCCGCTTCGGTGAAGTCCATCTATATGAGCATCTACTCCGAACCTTACTAAGCATGGTATACGACGATAGTTTTGACGTCATTGTCATGGGCGGCGGGCCTTCGGGGGCCCATGCCGCACTGGCGGCGTCCCGCGCTGGACATAAAGTTTTGCTCGTAGAGAAGCATGGCTTCCTCGGTGGCTCGTTGACCGCGATGGGCGTTGGGCCGATGATGAGCTTTCACAATCCGGCTGGCGATCAAGTGGTTGCGGGACAAGCGGAGGAACTCGTGCAACGGCTCATGGCGAAGGACGCCAGCCCAGGGCATATCCCGGACAGCGTTACCTACTGCAGCACGGTAACGCCTTTCGACAGTGAAGCGCTCAAAGTCGAATTAGAGTCGATGATCACTGAGGCTGGCGGCGTCATCTTGTACCACACACATTTCGCGGGTGGGGATACCGATGCCTCTGGGCGCCGTGCGGTTTCAGTTACTTTGTGTAGCAAAGCTGGGCTTCATAAGTATCGCGCCAAAATCATCGTCGATGCAACGGGCGATGGCGATGTCTGTGCCGCCTTGGGCGCGCTATTCGCTAAAGGCCGTGATAGCGACAACGCGATGCAGCCAATGACCATGAACCTGAAGCTCGGCAACGTCGACTTGGACGCGGTGCGGCAGGATGTCTTCGAGCGTCCCGATGATTTTGAGTTCGACCAAGGCGTCGAGGAGGGTTTGCGCCGCTTGCGTGAAACGCCGCGAGTCAGTTTGAAGGCCTACACCAAAACATGGAAGCAAGCCAAGGAGCGCGGAGAGGTGGATGTGCCGAGGGA
>JBNNDZ010000264.1:0-3152 GCA_050285865.1 Puniceicoccales bacterium | reverse complement strand
GTGCAGCGCAGCGCTGACGCATTGTTGGGCATCATTAACGATATTCTCGATTACTCGAAGATCGAAGCCGGCAAATTGGAGGTTCAGGCCGACGACACGCCAATCCGCGAGCTGATTGAGGAGTGCGTGCAGTTACACGCGAAGGCGGCCTCGACCAAGGGGCTGGAACTGGTTCTCGACATTGATCCCGATGTGCCGGACTGGCTTCGCCTGGATCCCTTGCGATTCCGGCAGATCCTCAACAATCTGATCGGTAACGGGATTAAATTCACCCACGAGGGCGAAGTCGTCATCGTAGTTGATCGCGTTCACGAGCCGGAGAAGGGCGCGTTTCTGCGGACTTTGGTGCGCGACACCGGTATTGGCATTCGGGCGGAAGAGCAGAAGCATTTGTTTAATGCGTTCATGCAGGCCGACGGTTCAACGAGCCGCAAATATGGTGGCACGGGACTGGGGCTCGCGATTTCCAAGCGGTTGGGCTCAATGATGAATGGCTCGCTGGATTTTTCCAGCAAAGCAGGTCAGGGAAGCGCATTTTGGCTCGATTTACCGTTGATTCACTCGGAGGGAGAAGACTTTCTGCCGGAGCGCAACCGCGTGGCTCCTGGCCTGAGGGTGCTGTTGGTCGATGACCACGAGCAGGCCCGTGAGGTGGTTTCGCGTCAACTCAGGCACCTTGGTTGTGACGTAACCTCATTGGGTGACATGGCGGCCGGGCTCAAGCGTATCCGCGAAAGCCATGATCGTGGTCGCCCCTATGATTTTGCCATCGTTGAGGCTGAACATTCCGGCATGACCGGGGTGGAGTTTTGTGAGAAAGTTCGTGCCGATCGCTCGTTCAAGGAATTGCGCCTGTTCCTGATGTCGGATGTGGGCTTCCGCAATATGCCGTGCTGTGATGATGTTTATCGCGTTTATAAGCCTGCATGTTCTACCCAACTGAGACGTCTGCTTGAGAAGTATCAGCCCGAAACCCCCGCGGCCGCACGCCAGGATGTGAAGGGCGATCAGGTAAAACCATCCGACGGTGGCGTCTTGCCGATGCGAATCCTCGTCGTGGAAGATTCACCGGTGAACCAACAGGTTTCGATCGGTATGCTGGAGCGCATGGGGCACAAGGTGTTCCTGGCTGAAAATGGATTGCAGGCATTGGAGCTTCTGCGTTCAGAGCCGGTAGAGCTCGTGCTGATGGATTGTCAAATGCCGGAAATGGATGGCTATGCCTGCACGCGAGCGATTCGTCAGGGCTACCATGGCGTCACCTGCACCGACGTGCCAATCATTGCCATGACTGCCTATGCGATGAAGGGGGACCAGAAAAAATGCCTCGATGCGGGCATGAATGATTACCTTGCGAAGCCGGTCCGAATGGCCGACTTATCCGCGATGCTTCAGCGTGTGCAGACGGCGATGGCGTGAATCCTTGGTGCCAGTTTTAATCGTAATAACTCGGGGGCAGCATTCGCCCGCCGAAAAGGAAAACGACCATCATCAGGTTGGCCAGCATGCCCAGACGGATCGCGGTCTCGATGGTCATGAGCACGAGTGCAGCCTTCAGGCCCATGACGCGGCGTAACGCAAAGCTGGCCAGGGATACCGCCAGCATGATGCCGCCATGGAGTCCGGCACGTGGATCGAACACCAGGGCGATCATGTAAAGCCACAACGCAGCGAGCCCAATGACCCAAATGCCGACCACCCAGTCCGGTGGTCGTTTATCCATTTCCAGGGGGTGCAGTCCGGTTCGGATCTGCTTAATTCCAATATAGCGCTCCGCTACCAGCAACTGGGCGATGTCGAAGACCATGAACAGCGGCGCGATGAGGATCAGGAACATTTCCTTTAATCGTCGCTGGAAGCGAGGGGCGCGTCAAACCCGGCCTGCATTACAGGGTAATTTTTTACCGTAAGTTGTTTGACATTCGTGACATTTAAAACAACCGTTTGAAACAGCCTATGGCCATTGAAACAGCCCAAGACACGCGGCAGCGCATCCTCGAAGCCGCGGAAAAATTCTACGCCGAACGTGGTTTCGACGGTACCTCGCTGCGTAGCCTTACCGATGCGGCGGGCGTCAACCTGGCGGCGGTAAATTACCACTTCGGTTCGAAGAAATCGCTGATGTGGGAGATGTTCCGAGCGCGTGTTGTGCCGCTCAATGACGAGCGCTTGCGCTTACTGGACGAGGCGATTGCCGCCCCCGGTGGACCCACGCTGGAGACAATATACAATGCACTGCTGGAGCCGACCTTTGACGCGGCGAAGACCGCAGACGGTGCACCCAATGTCATTTTCCTGCGAATGATCGGCCGTGTTTTTTCCGAATCGGAAGAATTTTGGCAGGCTCTCCATGAGGAATTTTTTGAAGAAGTTTCCAACCGATTTCTGGCGGCGCTGGAACAGGCGATGCCGGAGCTTGATCCCGGTGAGTTGGCCTGGCGGCATCATTTCGCCATCGCTACAATGCTGGGCACGCTCGTAACGCACGAGTCGATGTGCACGAATTGCGTAAAGAAGGTCGATGGAAAGAGCCTCGACGAAACCTGCCAGCGCTTGCTGCACTTTACCTGCGCGGGCTTCCGTGCAACCGGAAATGCCCTTGATAAATGAACTTTGCAGTGCAAAGTTGGTGCACCCGTTGGGGTGCGCTGAGTAGTGCGGCGCTCATTTTTGCAGGCTGCGCTGAACCACCGGAAAGTCGTGTGGCAGACCTTCCTGCGAGCTACCCGATGGAGTGGACCGCCAATGCGGTTCCCGGCGAGACGGAGTATGGGGAAGGGCCGGAGAGCGAAGACGGTGGCTGGATTGCCGACTTCGATTCTACGCAACTACGGCCGCTGATCAATCAGGCCGTGGCCAATAATTTTGACCTACAGGCAACTGCGGCTCGCATTGGCGTAAGCAGTGCCGACGCCACCATTGCCGGTGCGGACAGCTACCCGCAGATCAATGGTGAAGCTGGTGCAGCACGTCAGCGCCAAAACCTGACCGGCTCCGCCACGGAATTTAATTCGTTCATGATCGGCGTCGGTGCGACGTGGGAAATTGACGTTTGGGGGCGTCTGCGCGACCGGCAAAGCGCGGCCCTGGCTGATGTTCAGGCGTCGCTGGCAACTTATCGCGGTGCGCGACTCTCACTCGCGGCACGGACC
>JBNNDZ010000263.1:0-5130 GCA_050285865.1 Puniceicoccales bacterium | reverse complement strand
GGGGAGGCGTCCCGTGTGGGCGGCGGCTGACCAAAAATAGGTGTCGGTCTTGGGCAACCAACTGGGCGCTTGGCGGAGCATCTCGTCGACGCTCATGCCCGCTTCGAGGTTCTGCGCCATGACCATCCGCCCGGGCGGAGGTGCCCCACGGCACGTCTTCAAAGCTCCCGGCAACGGCACGCCACTCTCCATGCTCTGCGCCAGCTGGAGATACCATGAAGCTAGTTTTTTATGGGAGAGTGCCATGGTTATTTAGTCCTTGGTCCGTAGTTCTTAGTCCTTGGTCGGTATCCCTTGGTTGATAGTGAGTAATCTTCCGACCTTGCGCATCAATAAATACTATTCACTCCCAACATTATGACTAAGGACTACGGACCAAGGACTCCCCGACTGACTAAAAAAAATCATTCCTCGTCAGGTTCCTGTAGCTGCTGTTTCCAGCCAAGCATGCGGGCTTGGGCCCCAAAGTGTTCGGCGGTGGGCTTGTCGCCGAGTTCCATGTGGATGCGGGACAGCGAGGTGTTGATGTGGATGTCTTTCGAGTCGATGCGAAATGCTTGTTCGGCGGCCTTGAGCGCGTCATGAAATTCCCGCATGGAAAAGTGGACCTCAGTCATGGCGTGCCACGCTGCGAAAGAGTTCGGGTTTTGAGTCACGGCGTCGTTCAACTTTTGCAAGGCGGCGTCGTTGTCACCCATGGTGTAGTCGAACGTGGCTTCTTCCACGAGGGCGCTGACATCGGGTCCGTTTTCTTCTGGGCTTTCGGGCATGGTCGCGACGCAAACCCATTTTGCGGAAAAGCGCAATGCGGAAGGCGCGCTACGCTTCGGACTGGTATTTAGGCCGGTAGGGTGTATGGTTGATTTAATGTCCCATTCGCCCACGCGATCGATTTTTCCGAACCCGCGCAACGCTCCGCGGGATGCGCCGCTGGCAATGGGAGGGCGGCTGAATGTGCCGGTGCTGCGTGAGGCTTACCGCAGTGGGATATTTCCATGGTTTTCACCCGGGCAACCAATTCTGTGGTGGTGTCCCGATCCACGTTTCGTGCTGCGCCCAGAGGACACACGAGTCAACCGAAGCCTGGCCAAGGAAGCCCGTAAATCCTATTGGCGGATAACCTTCAATGAAGCGTTCGGGGAGGTCATCCGCGGCTGTGCGGAAACGGCTCGCCCAGATCAAGACGGCACCTGGATTACCGATGACATGATTTCAGCCTACGAGCAATTGCACGAAACCGGCTTGGCGCATAGCGTGGAATGTTGGCGGGACGGTGAATTGGCGGGCGGTTGCTACGGTGTGGCCATGGGCGCGGCATTTTTCGGCGAGTCGATGTTTTTCCGCCAGCCCAATGCGTCCAAGGTCGCCTTTGTCCATTTAACGCGACGCCTAACCGAGCGCGGTTATCAGTTGATCGACTGCCAACAACGCACGGAGCACTTAGCGCGCTTTGGCGCTACGCTTTGGCCGCGGACTCAGTTCCTGGATGAACTCGCGAATGCGGTCAAAGCGCCCGTTAGCTTTGCTTGATTGAGCTTGGTTGAAGCCCAGTTGCTACCAGCCCATTTGTGTGCGAATGGCCGCCGCGAGTTGATCGGCCATGAGTTTGTCTTTCAGGACGCTTGGGTGATAATGCCCGCCAATTTCATCGCGGTTGGCGAACTTCGGGAAAATGACGACCGTGGCGTTGCTGACCTGATTCGCAATCTGCGGCAACCACTCTGGGACGTCACCCGCTTGCATGGGGCCTATGCACAGAAAGAATTGAGCATCGGGTGTGAACTCCTGAACGCGCTCGATGAATGCGATATACTTCGCCACGAATGCGTCCCGATCCAGGGGTGATTTCTTCCCGTTCAGCGTTGCTGAATCATTGGTGCCGAGGTTTATGATCACGACTTCGGGGATGAATTTGGAATGATCCCACTGCGGTTCGGCGGACAGCGGTAGAGTCTGTTCAAACAGCTCGGGCAGGACGCCTTGTTGGTCGTGATTCTCTTGTCGGTTCCGGTACATGCCGCGCCCAGACCAGCAAACCATCATGATTTCAGCATCCAGTTCGCGGGCAGTAATGGCAGCATAAGACATGTATCCGTTCTGATTCTCAATCGTATTACCGTCGCTGATTTCCTTAGCCTCATTACCGTATCCGCAGGTGATGGAGTCGCCAAACGCGAGCATTTTATGTGGCAGTGCGGCAACCGGAGACAACTTGCCATCGTCACTGATTTCAAAGCCCTCGAATTGCAGTGTGCCGCGTGAGCCTTCGCTGCGTTTGTAAACCGAGATTGTGTGTGGAATCCCGGGCTGGAGGTTGTCCGCCAATACGTATTCGGATTGCTCCCGGGTGATCTCAATAAAGTGCGGTTTGCCATCGATGACGACCGTGACTCCGGCGTTGGGGCCAGCTACCAGTTTGAGTTTGGCGGCGATGGTTGTGCCATCGAATTGCGTCGTTATCGAGCACCCGGTCCAGGCAAAACGGTAGTCATCGGTGAATCGGCCGCTGTAGTGAATGGCCGCATCGTCAGGCGAAACTGTGGCGGAATTTGCGAAGCAAGGAGCCACGCAAACCGCAATGAATGTGAGCAGGCGCGTGCTTTGAGCTAGCAGGGATTTCATGATGCAGAACTATTGGCGAATGATCTCGTAGACAAGTGCGGGTGCGCGGTCACTGGGAATAGTCTCGGCGGTGAAAACAATGTTCCCGTTACTATCCTTTGTATGCGGCACGGTACCGATGCGATTGCCGCTCAGGTCCACTGCGTAGACCGTAGGGTTGGGCGATGCGTTTGGAACGGTGATCTCTGCACTGCCTCGGCGAACCAGACGCTGCGCAGTGCCGGGATCGATGAAGGAATACATGCCTTTCTCGCCGAAGGTTGCGCCATCGCAGAGCACATTGGTCAGATGCAGAACCAGCAGTTGTTCGGCGCTTTCAATGGGTTGCCCGTCGGTGCTGCCAACAAATATCGTGGCTGGCCCACCGGTAACATTGCGTACGAAGGATTCGTCCAGTGACTTATCGTTGAAGACCAAGGCTTGGCTGTAAGGCGTTTTGGTCAGAAAATCTCCATCGTCGACCAACTGGACCACCGCGTCATCGACCCGCGAGTTGTATTCACTTTGCGGTGATTGGCGTGTGAATTCGGTGTTGAGTTGCGCGGAGTCGGCCTCGGGCTCATAGCGTGAGGAAATGCGTTTGCTCAGGCCAAGGAGCGTGTAATCCATGGGAACACTGGGCGGAATTTTACCTAACGTTGAGCTGTCGATGTTGTCCGTATTCTTATACACGCTGTCCTCGGCACTGACTTCCGCCACCGTGCCATCGTCTCCGAATGCAAGCGCATCATTCACAATAAAGACCGCTTCTTCATCAAAGGTGGGAACGTCACCGCGCAGCCAGAACATGCCAATGATGTGCTCGGTCAGTAAGCCTATCGGGTCCTGCGCGATGTCGAAACCAAGTCCCGGCTCCTGGCCTACGACCATCTTCCGATCATGTGCCCAGGCGAAGCGATAAATGCCATCAAAACCCTGCAAGGCCGCATATGCGCCGAACACGGGTCCGCCTTCGGCTCGGTACAGATTGGGGTAGGAATAGTTAAACTCCGTCACGGTGAACGGAATGCCTTCGACTCGGCTGAGAAAGAGTCGTCGCGGTAATTCAGCGAGGTTCTCAACCACGCTGCGTTGCGAAAAACTATAAGGGAAATTCCATGGGCCTTGAGGAAAGCTTGGGTGATCCCAGTAGCCGTGGTCATCTACGTAATCATACTCTGAACGAATCGGTGTTTGCGCCAGGTAGCGCTTCCAGTTGTTGCCGGTCAGCAGTGCTTTTACGCCCAGTTCATCTTTGAGGAACCGGCTCATTTCGGCGTCGGATTCGATTTGTTTTTGCGCGAGGTATTCGTTGAACGCGGCGTGCTTTTGACTCTCGTTGCCAACCGGACGCGGGTTATCTTGCAGCCACTTCTTAAAGTCTTCCTGATAGAGCTTTTTAACCTGCGGGTCGCCGTTGATCGCTGCCCAGATCGTGTCTTCATTCACCGGGCAGATCGAGAACAGGGCGGGGTCCTCCGCCCAAGTCATGCCTGTGTAAGGATTTTTTCGAGTAAGGAAATCCCGCGCAAAACGCTTCCAGTCATCCATCGCCGCTTCAGAGATTGGGATGAGTGCTTTGAAGGTGGCGGAATTATTTCCGTTGAATCCTTTGAGCGCTTCATTGCGGATGCGACGAATGGTAAACAGGTCGGTGGAAATGTAGAGTCCTTGCTCTTTCATTGCGTGGAACAAGTAGTCCAAACGGTCGAGCATTTCGTCATCCAAGCCGTATTCCGTGGGGTTCCATCCCTTGGCCGCAAGGACGTCGTAGTGGTGAATCCGAACGGAGTTATAGCCCATTTGTCGCAGGCGCAAAGCGAGCGCATCTGATTCCTTATGCGGAAGAAAATTGGCGGTGAAATTCAGATTCGTGCCAAAGAAGCGCACCGGAATGTTCGGTGAGCTTTGGAATGCAAAGTGACCTGCCTCATTCACGATAACTGGCCCTTGCTTACCCGCGGGTGTGCTCGTCCAACTGGAGAAATCAAGCACGCTGTCGGGCTGCACGGTCATCGGCGTGGCAATCGGTGCCCAGTCTTTGCCTTGCTGAACTCGATAAAACTGCGGCTGGGGCAGTGGAATATTTGCCGGGCTCAAGGTCGCACCGACAATCATCCAGATCGAGTCATTGAGCGACTCGAAGGTGATCTCGCGGATTACTTTGTCCTGCAAAGCAAAGCGTGACTCATACAAACCATAATTAGACTGCCCACCGGTATTGCTCCAGACCAGGGCTGCATTCTTGGAGAGCACCGGGTTCCACCAATTCCCGATATCCTGTCCGGTTTGCACGGGGATGGTTTCCGTAGTGCCGTCCTGATACTTGACGATAAGTTGGCCGACCTTGCCCCACGTATAGGCCGAGGCATGAAGCAGGTAGAGAAAGTTTGCTCCCCGGGTTGATGCGGGCGGAGTGATAGTGGCGTGGGTCAGGTTCGAGCGTTTAGGGTCTTTGGAAAGCACGAGTACCGTTTGGCCCGTCGAGGGTATGTCGAACGGAACGATGCCCGCGATTTCGGACTGCGC
>JBNNDZ010000262.1:0-8813 GCA_050285865.1 Puniceicoccales bacterium | reverse complement strand
CTTGTTGGCAAGATACCAATCCACGGAACGCTGGAGGCCTTCGCGGACGTCGATCTTCGGCGTCCAGCCCAGGAGGCGCTCCGCCTTGGAGATGTCGGCCCAAGTTTCTGTCATGTCGGCGACATGGAAAGGTTTGTAATCGAAAGTAGCTTTCTTTTGCAAAGCTTCCTCAATCCATCCAATAATCGTGTTGAGCGAAATGGGATTACGGCCACCACCGATATTGATGATCTCGTAGCCGACTTCCTTCGCTGCTGCAATGGTGCCCGCAGCGACGTCTTCCACGCAAGTGAAGTCTCGGCTTTGGCTCCCATCGCCAAATAGCGTAATCGGCTTACCTTCATCAATCCACTTGATGAAGCGATAAATACTCATGTCCGGGCGACCACAGGGGCCAAACACCGTGAAGTAGCGCACCACCGATACATCGAAACCATAAAGGTGATGGTAGCTGTAGGCCATCACTTCCGCGGCTTTCTTTGAGGCGGCATAAGGCGAAAGCGGCGTGTTGACCGGCAGGTCTTCGGTGAACGGCATCTCCTGGCCGGCGTAGAGCGAGGAAGTCGAGGCCAGCACGAACTTTTTCACACCACGTTTGCGCATGGACTCGAGCAGGTTCAGCGTGCCTTCGGCATTCGTGCTCAGGTAAACGTGCGGGTTTTCCATGCTGTAACGCACCCCGGCGCGTGCAGCGAGGTTGAAGATCGTCTGGAACGCAAACTCGTCAAACAAAGCGTCAACCGCAGCGGCGTCTTCGATATCCATCTCACGAAAAACGAAGTTCGGATGCGCCTCCAGTGCTTCTAGGCGGTGGCGCTTCAGACGAACGTCGTAATAGTCGTTCATATTGTCGACGCCGACAACTTTATCGCCGCGTTCAAGAAGTTGCAGGGCAGTTTGCTGGCCAATAAATCCGGCGGCACCAGTTACAAGTTGTGTTGCTTGGCTCATGATAATAAGTGTTTTGAAATAAGTTTCGCAGGTGAAGATTCAATCGCGGCGATCAACTCCCTCGCTTCCACACAGGCGGCACCAAATTTTCCGACGACCACGCCCGCGGCGGCGTTGGCCAGTTGGGCGGCATCGATCAAGCTGGCACCAGTGGCCAGAGCAGCAGTCAACACGGCAATGACCGTGTCACCAGCACCAGAGACATCGAAGACCTCACGCGCAATCGTGGGCAAACGGCCGTGGATTTTTCCTTCTTCACAAAGTAGCATGCCGTCGGCACCGAGCGTGACGACTAGACGATGCGGACGATAGGTATCCCAGATAGCCTGGCAAACCGACTCGGCCGGAAATTCATCATGAGGCCCCACCGTGATCCCCGCCAATTCCAACGCCTCGGAACGATTCGGGGTCATCAGGTCCGCCCCCACATAGTCAAGACGGCGGCGGGGCTTGGGGTCGATCGCAAGGATTTTTCCAGACTCGCGGCAGGCTTTCGTTAACACGTCGAGCAATTCACCATCAATCACGCCTTTGGCGTAATCCGAAATGATAACCGCATCGACGGCCATACAGGCGTCACGAACCCGCTCGCGATCGGTGAGCGCATAAGCAGTCGGTGCGGATTCACGGTCTATCCGGCAAATCTGCTGACGTTGGACCACGACCCGCGTCTTGCGGATGGTCGGCGCTTCGGCGGTGTACTGAAGACCGTCACAGGACACGCCGCGTTCAGCAAAAATATCACGCAGTCGTTGACCCGCATCATCATCCGCACATACGCCAACGATGGATGTCGACACAGCGAGCGAGGTCAGGTTCAGCGCGACATTGGCTGCGCCCCCCGCTTGCCAGGTATCCCGAAAGACGTTGACTACAGGCACGGGTGCTTCTGGCGAAATCCGTGTCGCGTCTCCCCATACGTAATGGTCCAGCATGAGATCACCCACAACGAGCACCCGCGTTGCCGCCAACTTACCGACAAGCTCCTGGGCGTTGGCGATCATTGCGTCCAGTCCTCCGCTTCGACCATTTCCAGCCAGCAATGTAGGACCAAAGTGTGAACCTCTTGTATTCGGGCCGTTGTTTCACTCGGGACAATAACTTCGATGTCACAGGTTCCCTGGGCGCGGCCACCGGATTTTCCACTGAGAAGAACCGTGGTCATACCACGCTTACGGGCCACTTCAAGTGCACGTAAAATATTTTCCGAATTACCCGAGGTCGTGATGCCCACCAGAACATCACCGGGCCGGCCAAGTGCCTCGACGGCCCGGGAAAAAACGGCATCGAACCCGTAGTCATTTGCAATGCAAGTGAGCACCGAAACATCGGCACTCAGGCAAACGGCAGGCAAGGCCGGGCGATCACCTTTGTAGCGCCCCACAAATTCTTCGGCCAAGTGGAGGGCATCCGTGGCACTCCCACCATTGCCGCAAGTGAGGATTTTTCCACCTTCGCGGAGGGCACCAATCATCCGCTGACCGGCGGAGGTGATCTCGGGTGCCAGCGACCGGCTGGCCTCCAACACGGCCGAAAGCTCGTTAATTTGCTGAATCGGGTCGATAGCGATATCCTTTATTCGAGTAAGTCGCGGAATCAGGCGTTTTACCACGCTGCCGCCCTTGGCCGGAACCGCGCGGGGCGGAAAGCCAATCGTTAAAAAGGTAAACTGTGGATTCGCCCATAAGGCGTGTTGGCAGGCTGAATGCCCGCCGGAAAGTCAAAGCATCTTGCGAAGGATCGGGGCAAGCTTGGACATTTTGTTATGCCAAGTTCGCAAGATTGCGAGTCGGCGTTCAGCCACCGCATGTTCATCGTCATCAAGCTCACCCAGCATTGTTTCCATGTGGTCGAGGCGATCAACGCCGCCATTGAGGTGAGGCTGAACTTGCTCACTGATGAAGCCGGAGACCAATTTTCGCAGCTTCAGTTCCGCCGTGAAATGATCCCGACGGTCACCAATGATGAAACTCGTCTTTACCGCGCCAATCTGACGCAAGGTTTTCAGACCCATGCTGGCAGAGCCCTTACTGATACCCAAAGCCGCCATGATATCATCCATCGGTAGCGGATCTTCACGGCAAAACAGCAGGCCATAAATCTGCCCAACAGAGCGCGGCACGCCAATTAGTTGGGCGGCACGGACAAAGACTTCGATCATCGACTGCTCCCACTCATGAACCGCCGAAGCACCCTCTGCATCCAAGTCGTTGCTGAGCGAAAGTGAGGCTGCACTGGAATCGATTTCCGACACGAGCCGCGGATACAATACCATCAGACCAATTTGTTCAAGAATATTTGAACAGATTGTATTCCCCAGTAAATCCCCTTGTGTGACGGCGGAAAGCTTGCCAGATTATAGACTATGAAATACTTCCGCGCCGCCCTACTTTTTATATTCTGCACCGCCGTTACTACCTCTTACGCCGCGACAGCGGCCACGACGCTGCAAATGATTTGGCCAAACGAGGAGCTCGGCCTCGACCAAGGTGAGGCGTTGAACAAAGCAGTCGAATACCTGAACTCAGAGGACTACCGGATCGCTGTTGCCTCCATGAACTCCAAAGATCGCCAAGTTCTCACGCAAGAGACCGGAATCAACAACATCCACAATATCAAGGGCCTTGCTCAGGGCCTTCAGAAGTTGATTACTGTGGACCCTGACGCCGAGCATGGCGTCATCACAATCTTCGCCAATTGCTCAGATTCAGATTTTGCCATCACACTTGCTACCCGCTGCGCCAACGTGGCAACCCGGGAGTCACGCTATCGGATTGCGGAAAAAGAAGACCCAAATGTCGAAGCGCTCAAACAGCAAATGGAGCAAGTCGAAGATCAGATTCAACAGTATCAGCAGCAGTTGGAACTTAAAAACGATCAACGCCGCTTCCGGAGACAAACCAACTCACGCGGTGCCAGCATCGGCGCTCCCATCAACATGGGGCGCGTTGTCAACCCAGAGGGCATGCAGGCGGGCTCCCAAACCTCAGTTATCAAAAGCCAGATACAACAATTACGCGACCAATACCGTGGTCTGAGCAAGCAGCTCAATGTGGCGGTAAACGAAGCCTGGAAAGGCCACCCCAAGCTCGGGCTTGTCGTCGTAGATAAAGCCGACCTGGAGCCAGAAAGCGGCAGTTAATCACCAAGCCGCTTACCCGTTGCCAGGTAGTTGGTGACATAGTCCGTCACTGCCTCGCCAAGGCTAAACTCACATCCCGGAAAGCCGGTTTGCTGCAGCTTGGCCGTGTCGGCCTGGGTGAAATACTGGTATTTCCCGCGTAGTTGCTCAGGCATCTCGATGAACTCGATGTTCACCGGAAAACCCAAAGAATCGAAAATCGGGGTGACCAGCGATATCCATGTGTTCGCCGAACCGCTACCAAGGTTGAACAGGCCGCCCGCCGTGGGGGTTTCGGCAAGGTGAAGCGTCATCGCGACGGCATCCTTTACATAAAGAAAATCACGCTTTTGCCCGCCATCCGGATAGTCCGGATGATAGCTCTTGAAAAGCTGCACCTTACCCGTTTCACGGATTTGCCCAAAGGCCTTATGGACGACCGAACGCATGTCGGCTTTATGGTCCTCATTGGGACCGAATACATTGAAATACTTCAGCCCAACAACCTGGTTCAACCAACCCTCGCGTTGCGCATAGCAATCGAACATGTGCTTGGAATAGCCATACATGTTGAGCGGGCGCAGTTGGTGCAGGTCTTCCAACTGGTCATCCATCCCCTGCGCGCCATCACCATACGTCGCAGCCGACGAAGCGTAAACGAACCGCGCTCCGCGCCCGAGTGACCAAGCGGCCAGCGCCTTGGTGTATTCGAAGTTATTCTGAATGAGGTAACGGCAATCGCGCTCCGTGGTCGCTGAACAGGCCCCAAGGTGGAAGACCTGCTGCACGTCGTCCAGCAAATCGTCTTCGAGCAGCTCAAGCAGTTCGTCCGCCTCTACGTAATCCGCGAATTTCAGCGGGACGAGATTCTTCCACTTCTCGTCTTCGCCCAAGAAATCTGCTACGAGCACATCGTCGCGGCCACGTTCATTCAGTGCCCAAACCAGCGCACTCCCAATGAACCCTGCCCCTCCGGTTACCAATATTTTCGGCTTACTCACTACACCGCTCCTCTCCTTCAAAACGACATCACTCCACCGTGACACTCTTGGCAAGATTGCGCGGCTTATCGACGTCGCAACCGCGTTTGACGGCAATGTAATAGGCCAGGAGCTGGAGCGGAATCGTCGCCAGAATCGGCATCACGCAATCGTGAGCATGCGGAATGTGGATAACCTCGTCCGCACCATCTTCCGGGAAGTCTTTGCCCGCACTGGTAATTGCGATCACGCGGCCCTTGCGCGCCCGCGTTTCCTGAATATTCGCTAGCACCTTGGAGAACGTGTCGCCATGCGGGGAAAGGATCACACTAGGACAATTTTCGCTAATCAGCGCAATCGGACCGTGCTTCATTTCTGCTGCCGGATAGCCCTCAGCGTGAATGTAGGAAATTTCTTTCAGCTTGAGCGCTCCTTCAAGGGCGATCGGGAACATGCTCTGGCGGCCAAGGAAAAGGAAGTCCTCATAGTCGCTATAGCGGTCGGCAATAGCCTTGATCTGTTCAGCCTGACCCAGGATTTGGCTGACCATGCCCGGGACACTGCGGAAAGCCTTCACCATGTCGCGTCCATCCGAGAAGGAGAGGTCACGCATCCGGCCAAGGTGCAGCGCCAGCATTCCGCCAATCAAAACCTGTGAAGTAAATGCCTTCGTCGAGGCGACACCGATCTCCGGCCCAGCGTGCTGGTAGACGCCACCATCGGTCTCACGGGCAATCGTCGAACCGACACCATTAGTAACACCGAGCACCCGGTAGCCTTTGCGCTTGGCTTCACGAAGCGCTTCCAGTGTGTCGAGTGTTTCACCGCTTTGACTGATAACGAACACCAGCGTGTTCTTATCAAGCGGGGCATTGCGGTAGCGGAATTCGCTGGCGTATTCGACCTCCACCGGGATGCGGGCATACTTCTCGATGAGGTATTCAGCAACCAGGCAGGCATGCCAGGCAGTACCGCATGCGCATAGGAGAATGCGGTCGACCTGACGAAACTCGCGCGCATCGAAATTGAGCCCACCAAACTTCGCCGTGGATTCATCGTCCGAAAAACGACCACGCATGGCGTTTTCCAGGGCCATCGGCTGCTCGAAGATTTCCTTCTCCATGTAGTGGCTGAAGGCACCGAGTTCGGCTTGCTCAATCTTCCAGTCAATCTGGTTGATGACCGGGTCGACCAGTTGGTCTTCGCGGCTGAGTGTGGTGATGGACAAGTCATCCGCCGTCAAATGCGCGATCTGCCCATCATCTAAATAGACCACATTTTGCGTGCGCCCTACGAAGGCTGCGACGTCACTGGCGAGGAGGTTTTCGCCGTTACCAATGCCCAGGCAAAGCGGGCTGCCCTTGCGTGCGCCGACAATATCGCCGGGCAGATCCACGCACATCACGGCAATGCCATAGGTGCCTTCGACGAGCGTGAGACTGTGGCGAACTGCAGCGATGAGTCGGGCGGCTCCCTGCTCTTCCAGCGTCTCCCGCGCGTAGTGGTAAGCGATGAGGTTAACGAGAACTTCGGTGTCGGTCTCACTGCTGAAGGTAGCACCTTCACCAATGAGGAAGCGGCGGAGCCCTTCGTGGTTCTCAATCACTCCGTTGTGAACAATCGAAATCTTGTTGTCCCAGGAAAGATGCGGGTGAGCGTTGGCATCGGTCACTCCACCGTGCGTCGCCCAACGCGTGTGGCTGATGCCAATTTTCGAATCGGACTTACGCTGATGAACAAGCGCCGCAACGTTTTCCACGCGCCCGGTTTTCTTCATCACCTCCAGGCCCTCGCCATTGACGAGCGCGACCCCAGCGGAGTCGTAGCCCCGGTATTCGAGCCGTTTGAGTCCCTCAATCAGAATGCTGCTCGCACTCTGCCGTCCCACATATCCTACAATTCCGCACATATTAAAAACGCTGTATTATACCCGACCGATGCCTGAAACCTCAAACCCGATTTCGCGCAGTTTCGCCGCGTCCAGGATGTTCCGACCATCGAAAACAAAGGCCGGTTTAAGCATGTTGTCATAAATTCGCTGCCAATCGAGTTCGCGGAACTGATCCCATTCCGTCAGGATAGCTACAGCGTGCGCACCTTCACAGGCTGCATATGCATCTTCCTCGATGATGATGCTTTTGTTAGGCTTACCATTTTCATCGACCGCGAGTTGCTTAAGGTCCGCAAAAACCTGCTCGGGTTTCACCTTCGGATCGTAAATATGGACATTCGCCTGTTCCTCCAACAAATCCCGGCATACGTAGATCGCGGGTGATTCGCGGGTGTCGTTCGTGTCCTTCTTAAAAGCAAAACCGAGAATCGCGATTTTCTTATCCGAAACGGTATTGAACAGCGTGCGAACTAGGCGCTGCACAAAGCGGCGCTTCTGGTAATCGTTCATCACGATGACCTGTTCCCAGTAAGCAGCGGCCTCTGGCAAGCCGAAGTGCTCGCAAAGATAAACGAGATTCAGGATGTCCTTCTGGAAACAGGAACCACCAAAACCAACGGAGCTGCGGAGGAATTTCGGGCCGATTCGGCTATCTGTTCCGATTGCCCGCGCAACTTCATCCACGTCAGCCTCGGTCGCCTCACACAAGGCACTGATGGCATTGATCGACGACACGCGTTGGGCCAAAAAGGCATTCGCAGTCAGCTTGGAAAGCTCGGACGACCAGACGTTGGTTGTCAAAATGCGCTCACGGGGCACCCAGTTGGCGTAAACATCGGCCAGCACCTGAGCCGCTTCCTTGCCCTCGGGCGTCTGCTCTCCACCGATCAAAACGCGGTCTGGATTCTCGAGGTCAGTCACCGCCGTGCCTTCAGCAAGGAACTCGGGATTCGACAGCACCTGGAAAGTAAATTCACCGCCACAACCTTCGAGGATACGGCGAATCGATTCCGCGGTGCGCACCGGTAGGGTCGACTTTTCGACGACGATCAGATTGCCCGTGGCTACCTCCGCAATGCGTCGGGCACAGCGTTCGATAAACTTAAGATCTGCCGCACGACCAGCCCCGACACCATAGGTTTTGGTGGGCGTATTCACCGAGATGAAAACCATGTCGGCCTCGCCGATATGCTTATCAACCTCAGTCGAGAAAAAGAGATTCCGGCCACGTGCTTCCTTGACCACTTCAAACAGGCCTGGCTCGTAAACCGGCAGTTCGTCCGAATTCCAGGCATCCACGCGCTGCTGGTTGATATCGACAACCGTAACGGTGTGCTGCGGGCACTTGAGGGCGATCATGGCCATGGTGGGTCCCCCCACATAGCCTGCTCCAATGCAACAAATTTTCATGTATGGCAGGTGGTGTTTCGTCTCGTTGGCTTGATGATTTGAATCAACAAAAGCCGTCAGGGCTATCCGATGCACCCCAAAGTGGCGATAAAAAAACATCCGTCCGGTGGCGGCAAGGACGTGGGCCGCAGCGAAAAAGATCAGCCAGCCACGCCAATAACGACGTCGCGGCTATGCATCCCTACAAACCAGCCAGGGCTGCGAAGGGATCATCACCCGGATCCGTGGTTGCTGTGTACTCCGCGTAGCGGGCGGCCTCCAGCGCAGCTTCTTTACCGAGGAGGCGGCCAATCAACGCCAAAGTCATGTCCATACCGGCTGAAACCCCTGCCGAGGTGAAAAAACGTCCGTCTTCAACCCATCGCGCGCGAGGAACCCATTGCACGCGGTGGCGTCAAGGTCGTGAAGCAGGTTCTATTGATCCTAATGGACGACGTGCACCTACTAATGCGGATCAACT
>JBNNDZ010000261.1:0-3136 GCA_050285865.1 Puniceicoccales bacterium | reverse complement strand
CCGTATCATCGCGAAGCATTCGCGCGCAAGGTCCAGGTGGGCGGTTTTGCCGTGGCTGAGGATTGGGTCGATTGTGTTTTGGGTCCGGATATTGTCTCACCAGATCGCTATGAAACCGAAGGTCGCGCTATGACTGCTCGTCTGTTTGAGCAATGCAACGGCCGCCTTCCGGAAGGGCTCATCATCAAGGATGACATGCTCGCTCGTGGTGTTTGCACGGAACTGGAAAACCGGGGCGTTGTAGTTGGTCGCGATATTAAAATTCTATCTCAGGCGAATGCCGACTGTGACGTGCTCCAAGACTGGGAAGACCGCCTGTTCCTCATCGAGTTTGATTCCAGCCAAATCGTCGAAGCTATGTTCTCCGAATTGGAATCATTGATGGAGCAGCCCAACGACCCGCGACCGCCAGTGGCGGTCAGGGGTCGACTAAAAGTTTAGCCGATCATTTTCTTAATCCGTCTCATAACCCCCTAAAATTAAAAAATATGAAAACTATCCCTGTTATTGGAACTCTGGCTCTTAGCCTTGCTGCCACTGCAGTTATTAATGCTGAGGTCATCGCTTGGGACACCTTCGAAACCGCAAGTGCTGGTGCGCTAAATGGCAAAGGAGGTGGCTCAGGTTGGACTGCGAATTGGACTGCTGACAGCTCAACTCAGATCGTTAGTAAGTCGATGAGTTATTCGTCGGGTGACATCTCGCTTTCGGGTGGCGATCAGGCTATTTTGGGAGGCCCTGCCAGCGGTAGTTTCTCCGGTAGCCGTACTTTTTCCACCACGACCGAAGGTGTTGTCTACATGAGCTTCTTGTTTGAACGAATTGGCGATCTGACCGGTGATGTGTTGGATTTCAATCTCGGTGATAATCCGAATAATTACCGACCCTCTGCTGGTGTTGACGTCCGCGATGTCTTCAACAATTCCATGTATGCTGCTAACGGTGGTGGAATCATACGGGGTTCGACTGGAGTATCGGTTACGGACTCCACGGCCTTGGTTGTTGCTCGCCTCACAAATGGCGCCGACGGTTATACTACGCTTGATGTCCTGATTAATCCATCCACTACGACAGAACCAGCCAGTGGTTGGCATAACACAACAATTACGCTTAGTGATGGTGAAACGATGATGGATAGCTTGAATGCATTCCTCATTCGAAACGTAAACCTTGATGCAGGAGACGGATTTTACATGGACAATCTGACTATTGCCACCAGCTATACTGATGTGGTCAGCCAGATTCCTGAGCCGTCGACATACGCCTTAATTGGTGGTGTGATTGCTCTTGGCATTGTCATGCGTAATCGCCGAAACCAGGCGCGCAAATAAGATTTCATTTTCGGCGCTGCCTGACATGTGGTCAGGCAGCGCTCTTTTTTCGCACATTGGAGCGATTTCAAACCCCGCTGTGCCTGTGACGGCGCTATTGACTCGTATTGTCCCCATAATCGTTGATGAGCATGCCTAAGAGCTTTGTTTGGTACGTTCTATTGATGTGCACACCATTGGTTTCTGTACTTCAAGCGCGGACGGAAATACCGCCGATCGACTGGAATCCGGGTAGTGATTGGATTAATGTTAAGGACCACGGTGTCGTAGGCGATGGCGCTGCGGACGATACCGCAGCCCTTCAATCAATCTTCAGCCAATTGAGTCCGGGCGGCGTTATCTACTTTCCACCAGGTGAGTATCGAGTCACGGATGAACTGTTACTTGAGAAGTCGCAGGAAGGCAATTCGCGTGAGAAGCGACTGATGGGAATTGGGCTTAATGGCCATGGTTCAAAGTCGGTCATTCGCTACGACGGCGCTCCGGGTGGCGTGATGTTGCGCATCAGAGGCGTCCTGCACTACCGGATGGAGGGACTTGTTTTTGATGGGGCCAACAAGGCGAGAGTCGGCATGTATCATGACAACCGCTTGTCCGACGGTATGCGATTCGAGACCCATTTGTATCATCGATACATCACGATGCGCGACTTCACGGAGTATGGCATTCTCTTTGGTGATCTTGATGACAACCCTGGAGGCGCCAGTGCGGAGACGGCATTTGAGCACATGATTTTTGAGAACTGCGGTGCCGGCATCACCTTCAATAAATTCAACGACTATAATTTCACTTTCGATGGCTGCATTTTCCGGGACAATAACCGTGTCGCCGTCGAGTGCATCAACGGCAATTTTTACGTCCGCAATAGTCGGTTTGAGAACAACGCGCTAGATGTCTACGCCAACCCGGAACACTCCAGCAGCATACGTCGCACGGTTTCCGTCGGCTCTGGCTCATTCCTTAGCTTTGTAAACTCCGTCTCGCCGTTTACCGTCGAGAACTGCCTTGTGGTTGATTGGAAAAATGACGCTGCGATCACGGCTACCGGTGCGCCCATGCTGATTTTTGACAATCACTTTGATAGCGCCGGAGAGAAGCCTGCCGTCATCAGTGCGGCTAGTGGGCAACAGATTGTCTACACTGGTAATACGACTAAAGGGGCAACGAATTTGTTCGGACGAAAATCGGACACTTACGTCACGACTCAGCTCGTCGAGCGTTCGCCGATTATGTTGATCAAAGACATGGATTTCATGCCGGACTTGGTTGAAGTTCCGGGACGTCATTTTGATGTTAAGGAAGGCTTCGGTGCCATCGGAGACGGCAAGGCTGATGATACTGCCGCCATACAGGCAGCGATCGATGCGGCCCGCAGACATGGTGACAATGCGATCGCTTACCTTCCGCATGGTGAATACCGCATTACCAAACCACTCCGGCTCGAAGGCGGTGGTTACATTTTCGGAGGGGGAACGGTTTACAGCGAGCTGCATTTCGACGGTGACCCAGATGACGACGCAGTCGTCGTTGCGCCCGAAGGCAAGCTGACGCTCGAAACGTTCCGCGTGAAACGCAGCGCATTGGAAATTCGCCGTGAAGACCGTGACGAAGGTTGGCGGGTGCGCACTTACAAAGTGGGCATTTTCGAAGGGAAGGGCGCCGACATTCGCCAATTGCCTTCCAGCGGCGGTTCGCAGGTGGAATACCATACCGTGTATGTGACCGGAAAATACCTGGAGCTGCCGTTCCATCTTGGATTGCGCTTTGATGGCTTGCGCAAACATGACACTGTGCTCCTGCAGAAT
>JBNNDZ010000260.1:0-17420 GCA_050285865.1 Puniceicoccales bacterium | reverse complement strand
GCCGCCTCATCGTCGCCTCCGGCCATTGCGACGTTGTTATAAAGGACAGTCTTACCGCGACTTTTGCCCGCCGGCGAGACGCGGGCAAACTCCAAGGTGCCGGCCAGCACTTGTGGCGGGCCGACATCTTCCCGAAGCACGGGATCGACGTGGTCGACATCGCCCTCGAACACAAAGCCCGCACCGATGTCTGCGCCGGTCTTGGCTGCGCGTTCGCCTGGCGTAGGCTGTGCGAACAATGCCGCGGCGCAGGTAAAGGTGAACAGCAATGCGATGAGCGTCTTCGGAATCATAGGAGAACTATACAGGTAGACCATTAACGCCGGGGAGGGTTCGTGAAAATATCCCCAAGCTTCCCGATCTGCCCGTTAACCAGTTTATCGGAAAAAAGTTACAGCTTCGGGAATTGAATCCACTTTTGCTTTGAACCGCCGCTTTTGACGGCCGTTTCAATGAAAGCCATTCCGTAGACACCGTCGTCTGCAGTGGGGAAGTCATAGCCCTTCTTTCGGGGATATTTGCCCGCAACCTCATCCGCAATGGCTTGGGCTGCATTGAGGTAGGTATTGGCGAAGGCTTCAAGGAAAGCTTCCGGGTGACCCGCCGGAATGCGCGAGGCTTCCTTGGCGGCCTTGGAAAGGTAGTCGTTGCCTCGGCGAAGCACTTGTTGCGGCTTGTCCGGGTATTTGACGATGAGATCGTTCGGGTATTCCTGCTGCCATTGCAGGGACGCCTTGGTTCCGTAGACACGAATATGCAGCGCGTTCTCCTCGCCGGCAGAAATTTGCGACGCGTAAACAATGCCGCGGGCACCACCATGATAGTGCACCAGGATATTGCCGTCGTCCTCCAGGGCGCGGCCCGGAACGAACGTCGTGAAGTCCGCGCAAAGCTCTTCGATTTCCAGGCCGGTAATATAACGGGCGAGGTTTTCGGCGTGCGTACCGATGTCACCAATGCAGCAGGATGCACCCGCCGATTTGGGATCAGTGCGCCAGGCGGCCTGCTTTTGGTCTTCCTGTTCAATCGCGTTGAGAAGCCAGCCTTGAGGGTATTCAACCACGACTTTCAGGATGTCGCCGAGCTTGCCCTTTTGTGCCCACTCACGGGCTTCTTTCACCATCGGGTAGCCAATGTAATTATGGGTTAAGGCGAAGACTTTGCCCGACTTCTCAACAATGGCTTTGAGCTCCTTGGCTTCCTTCAAATCGAGGGTCATCGGCTTGACGCAGATGACATTGAATCCGGCCTCTAGAAAGCATTTTGCCGCTGGGAAATGCATCGCGTTGGGCGTCACAATCGAAACGAAATCAAGACGTTCATCTTTGGGCTTTTCAGCCTCAATACGTGCCATCTCCTCGTAGCTGGAGTAGACGCGGGCGGGGTCGAGGAAGAAGTCTTGGCCGGAAAGCAATGACTTTTCGGGGTCGCGGGAAAAGCAGCCTGCAACGAGTTCCATTTTGCCGTCCATAGCGGCTGCGATGCGGTGCACGCCGCCGATAAAAGCGTCACGTCCACCGCCAATCATTCCGTAGCGGAGTTTGCGTTTCATGGGTGGCATCTAAGCAGGGCTTGGCGCGTATTCAATGAATTTGTGGCATGGGCACGCGTTACTGCGGGTGAAAACGATGATGACAAAACAATTGAAAAAAACAATTGGTCAGCTAATCTTTGTTGGATGACCATTGTGGACGAGCGAGCGCATGAAATAGCGGCAGCGTGTGAGCGTTTCCGTGTGCGTCGTCTGTATGTATTTGGCTCCATATTGAGCGAAGAGTTTTCAGCAACGAGCGACGTCGATTTTACGGTCGAGTTCGGCGCTGGCTACGCCGAAGGTTCTTTTGTGCAGTATTTCGGTTTTAAGGAGATGCTGGAATCCATTTTGGGCCGACCTGTAGACTTGGTTTGCTACAGCGCCATTCGCAACCCGATTTTCCGCAGTGAGATCGATCGTGAGAAGAAATTGATGTATGCCGCGTAGCGTTGAGTCTGTCGCATTCGACATCCTTGAAGCAATCAGCGATGTCGAGGTGTTTTGCGATGGTAAGCACCTCGAGGATTTTCTATCTGATCGGTTGCTCCAATCGGGAGTTGAGCGAAAGCTAGAGGTGATCGGGGAGGCGCTGAATCGACTAAAAGCCATTGATGGAAATGCATTCGGTCGCATTACGGATGGTCCGCGAATTATAGGCATGCGTAATGTGATCGCTCACGGTTACGATGTTATCGATCTGCCTATTATCTGAGATGCTGCGCACAATCATCTGCCGATATTGAAGGCTGAGATGAAAATACTTAAATAAAACGGGACCAGCACCCTCTAAACCTTCGGCTCGACCAGCCGGATCAGGTCCACCGGTGAGTCAAAGAGATCGTCGGGGTCTTCCTTGCGAAGGGCTTCGCGGCGGTTGAAGCCCCAGGTGACGCCCACGGTGCGCACGCCTGCTTTACGGGCGGCTTTCAGGTCGCGGGTTTCGTCGCCAATGTAGGCCACGACGGAGTCGTGCAGCGTGAAGGTCTTCATCGTCGCCTTCAGGTTCTTCGCTTTACCGCTCAGCTTGGGGACGGTGCTGATGAAATCGAAAAAGGCCAAGTCTTCCTTGTGGAGGAAGGCCTCGACGTTGACCTTGGAGTTTGAGGTCAGGATACCGAGCGTCGAAACTTTGGGACGCAGTGCACGTAGGGTTTCCGGCATGCCCGGAATTGGTTGGATCTCTGAAATTCGTTTGCCGAAAATGCGACGCCCCTCACGAATGAGTGACGGGATTTTCATCCGCGGGATTTCATAATAGCGGATGAATTCCTTGGTCGTCATGTTGCGCGCCTTGTCGAGTTCGTGCGGGGGCAACTGGCGATAGCCATAGACTGGTGCCAACCGATTATACAGACGCAGTGCCTCCGACAGTGTGTCTGCAATGGTGCCATCGAAATCAAATACGAGGCAAGTGGGGACCGACTGATGAGTGGCGCTCATAGAGAAGCCGGAGCATTACGGTTTCGCGAGCGATGGCAAACGTGAATATTGACGAGGGGTTCCAGCAGATAGTTGCCAAGCGGCGACCGGTCATCTTTACTGCCCATCATGCCTGATGATGACTCGCCACGCCCGGAACTCGACGCAATCCACGGATTTCTGCGGGCGCTGGAGAGTGAACGGCGGATGTCGGCTTATACTGTGCGTAATTATGGGCATGCATTGCGAAAGTTTGCGGCATGGCTGCGGGGAACCGGGCGTTGGTCCGGCGACTGGGCAGCCGTGGGAACCGTGCAGGCGCGTGGATACTTAATTGAAGCCCAGCGCGATCTGTCTCGCCGTACAGTGCACAATCATTTCTCAGCTCTGCGGACGTTTTTCCACTGGATGCGGGAGCAAGGTAAGCTGGCCTCGAACCCTCTGGCGGGACTCACCATGCCGAAGCTGCCGAAGTCATTGCCAAAGTTCCTGACTGAGTCCCAGATGAAGGCATTGCTGGGCGGTCCGATGCGTTTACTCGACAACGAATCGGTCGAACCACGCGTGGCTTGGCGGGATCGCCTGGTGTTGGAGTTGCTTTACGGGGCGGGGTTCCGTGTCAGCGAACTGGTGGCGCTGAATTACGGCTCAATTGATGAGCAAACCGGTGTCGCCCGCGTGCTGGGTAAAGGCCGCAAGGAGCGCCTGTGCCCAATTGGCAAGGTGGCACTGGCGTGTTTGCAACATTACCGTCGCACTTACGCGACGACGACGGACCGCGATGCCCCGGTATTGGTTAACGACCGGGGGGCACGCATGGCGGTGCGACAGGTGCAACTGTTGCTCAAAAAATACCTGGCCCTGGCGGACTTACCATTGGACCTCAGCCCACACAAAATCCGCCATAGTTACGCGACCCATCTGCTGAACCATGGTGCCGACTTGCGCATTGTGCAGGAATTGCTAGGGCACGCGAGTCTGTCGACGACGCAGATTTACACCCATGTTGGAGTTGCGCGATTGCAGGAAGCTCATCGGCGGGCTCACCCGCGAGCGTGAGACTTTACTTCAGGCTTGGCGAATACTTCGCTGATCAGGGTATTTGACATGAATGATAAGGGGTTACCGTAATCCACTCGCGGTTGTGGGCAATCGCAGAAATTCAATGTAGAGGAACGTTGTTTGAGTTGATAGGAATGGGTCGGATTACTGGATTTTGGAATGTATCATTCTATTGATCAATGGTTTATGATGTATGCATACTTTATGCAAAGCGTATACTTTGTAGGAGTAACTCAGTTGTGAATAATCGCATTTTTTAGAAAACTAAGTTATCCCATGAAAAATAAAATTGTTACTCCTTCCCTTGTTATCGTAGCCAGCATTGCTGCTACCTCCCTCGCAAGCGCGTTAAGTGTCATCAACCCCAACACCGACTACACTTCCAGTAATTTCTCAGGCGAGTCACTTGAGGCATCTGCTGCTGATTTGGGATCGGCCCGTTTCTTTGCCGCGAATTTATCCAACACTTCTTGGTCGGCCTCGGGGGCAACGACGACGCCCGACTTCAGTGCCATAACCAACCAAAATTTCCGGCAGGCAATTTTCGATGACGCAGATTGGAGTGGCCTTACCTTTACTACGGATGGGGGCGCGGGTAACCAGTATTTCTACCAGGCATCCTTTGTTAATGCGAATTTTAGCAACGCCGTTTTCGACTTGAACGCGTCTAATATAATAAGCGAGGCATTTAAAGATGCCGATTTAACTGGGGCTAATTTCTCGGGCGCGAGCATTACGACCACCTCCAGTGACATTTTCGAAGGGGCAACAATGGGTGCTACGACGAACTTCTCGAATGCGACTCTAATGCTGGGTGATTCAAATACTTTGGCAAATCTGGTCAGCGCGGTAGGTGTTAATTTTTCCGGGGCGACGATACGAATCGATCTGCAGGGCACCGATCTCTCGAACGCCAACTTTCAAAATGTTACGACTGTAACCAGTGATGGATTTAATACGATCTTTCGTGAGTCGTTGGTCAATAACACCGACTTTCGTGGTACGGACTTTAGCGGGGTGGGCTTTGCGAACTGGCTCCCTTCGTTGACGTTCGACGAGGGTTCAGCGCCGCTATACGATGACAACACCATCTTCACAACTCAGAATGGCACGTTCGATCCAGTTGCAGCTGGATGGACCTATGCACCGATACCTGAGCCCTCGACTTACGCAGCATTTGCTGGTGTGCTTGTGCTTGGACTGGCGCTGATGAAGCGTCGTATGAAGCGCGCATAATTTTTAGTCTTCAATATTTGTAAGGCCGTCCTTTTGTGGGACGGTCTTTTTTTGTCAGTATGTTCAGGCCCAAGTTGGGAGTGCCACTCGCTTATGTGGTCATATTTGGATCCATCCGGGCGTGTTTTGCTGCTGATGTCTGATTCTAGTGGATGAGATTTAAGTTGATTGCAGTGCCACATAAATGTCATCGAATAGCATCGTTTATGAGTAGGGGCGATGATGGTGGTGCTTTTTTGAAATTACAGCCGGGAGGCTTGGTCAATGATGGTGAGCCTGTGTCTGCATTGGTGAGCTGTGCTGGAGTATTAACCATTCGCACGGGACCATCAGCAGTTAGCCGAG
Organism: Puniceicoccales bacterium; assembly: GCA_050285865.1. Lineage (GTDB taxonomy): Bacteria > Verrucomicrobiota > Verrucomicrobiia > Opitutales > Cerasicoccaceae > Cerasicoccus. The sequence continues at coordinate 11,824 of JBNNDZ010000260.1, read as the reverse complement.
TGCTTGCCGAAGTCTCCTTGGGGGAGCGAGTCGAGTTCGTTTGGACGGCACCTGCGTGTGGCCAATACGTAATGGAGTTTCGTCCCCAGAATGGTGAAGCAACAATCATTCGACCATTGGCAGTTGTTGATCGTGATTGGGCGGTGTGTCAGATTACCGTTGGCGCTTTTACCGCCGAAGATTTCTCGGATTTGACGCACGAAGCATGCGTGCCGGTCGATTACTATGTCGCTTTGCAACGCTCGGAAAGCAGGCTTGCTTTTTCAGCGAATGACCCACGCTGGCGAGCTTACGAACGGCTGCATGGAGACGTAATACACCCGCATGTGATGGCTTCAGATCTGGGCTACTTGGATCCAGGGCTCGCGCATGGGGATCCGAATTGGGAGACGCTGTCGCGGCCGGAAATTGAGCGCAGGCTCATTGCGTTGCAAGATTGGTGGAGCTCGCAGGGATATCAGCCGTTAAATCGAATCGCCACCTACACGCCATGCAATCCGCTGGTGCAGGCGTGTAAAGCAGTGGGAATTCGCGTGATTCATTCGCTTTGTTCGGAGCAAAATTGGTCGGACGGCGCGTGGGCTATCAATCATTGGGGAATGCCGACGGCACCGTATTGGATTGCGGCGGATGATTTTCGAAAAGCTGGTAGCCGTGAAGAGACTGGTGTGATGGGAATTATCATGAACCACTATCAGGTGCTCTTGCCCCATCTGACGCGCTGGGGCGACTTTGTGCTCTCGCCTTCGCACTTTACTCGGTGGATCCGGGCGGCAGACTCCGGCGAGGAGTCGACTCGTTTTCGTCAGTTTTTGCAGGATACGGTGCGAGGTGGCAGTTCGATGGGGGAATCTCCGTTTTTCTTTGTGGCTGGTTTCGAGTTTGGCCGAAGCTTTGGAACGGCTAACATGACGGCTTACAATCGAGCCGGGCTCAAGCGCCTCTTGGAGTTGGCAGAAATCGAGAAGTTGGTTTTTGCAACCAGCACGGATGTTCGGGCGTATTTTGATCGCCGTGTTGACACTTTTCCGGATCGCGTTTTTCGGCAGCGCGATAACTGGGTTGGGGTGACGGTTAATGATAAGCCCGGGCAGGCTGGCGATTCGGTCGTATTAGAACGCTCGACCTATAAGGCGTTGATTTGCGAAGGTTCATACCTGCCGTATTTTTACTATGACTATACGGTTCCTTGGGCTTTTGCCACAGATGACACTGAGGCTCCAGATGATTATGCGCCAGACTGCGAACGATCCTTGCGTTTGGAGCCTGCCGGGGCAGAAGCGTTGACGTTATCGGCCGAGGTTCCATTGGCGCGAGCGATACCCATCGCCCTTTGGGATCAGGTTGTTCTCGATGCCTGTGAATTTTTGCCAATTGTGGTCAAAGGGTTGGAAGATGGACGCAACGTTAGCGTTTTGGAGGTGCCTGCCGGATGGAGTGGCCGTGTAAAGCTCACGTTGCGTCCAGTGGATCAGGAGCCCGGATGGCGAAGTGACGGGCGCTGGAAGCTTCAACGTTTTGGCGTTGGCGCAGACCAGCATACTTATTTATACTTGGATGCACCAATCGCCGATGTGCTTGATTTTCCTGTCCGCTTGAAGCGGTCTGCGCGGGTGGATTGTGCAAAGGGGTATTGGGGGGAGTTGGAAGCGGGCGAACATCAGCTCAGTTTTGGATTTTTGCAGGGGTGGTACCGCTTCTGGGGGTGCTCGGTGAAGGATATCGAACCGGCCTCGGAGGTGAATCGGATACTGGAGGAGTCTGGTGCCTTAATTGGTGCCGACGCTGCGCAGCAAACAGAAGCTCATTTCCACGAACTGGATGCCCGGGCATGGGCACATCCGTCGATGCAGGCAAAGGTGCCCGCATTGTCAGTTCATTGCGGAGCCAAGCTTTCGCTGGGGAGTCGAAGTCGAGCGGCAGCGCATGACGAGAGCGTTGCGTATATGGAGGGCTTGTCTGCCTCTGAGTTTGCCGACGGCGTAATGGCATACGGTCCAGGGAAAGCTTTTTGGTATCATCCGCGTGGTTTACATTTTCGAGTCTTTGGTTTGAGGGATAAGATGAAACCCGGCGAGCGTTGGATACTTCTCTTGAACAGTTTTGATCCGCAACAGCTCAACGCCTGTTATGATGTATCGTTCGGCGTAGCACATCGCAAGGCTGGTCAGTGGGCCTTGCCGTTGAGTGCAACGGATTCTGCCGCATTTTTTCCGATTGAATTCACAGTAGAAGATCTTGATGGGCGAGGCCAACTATCGGTGTCGGTTCGCTCCAATCAGAAATCGCTCGTTCATTGGTGGGAAGAGGGTGGATTCATTGCAGCGGTCCACGCCATCTGGCTTGGTAAGTAATTTGGGCAACACCAGGTGATCGCTCGGTCTTGGAATTAATGTACATCAATTTTGTTGAGTTTCGTGCGTAAGGCAATTGACTGGAGGCGTTCTTGTTAATGAATCGCCCCGCCTTGCTTTGCCTATGTTGCCTTTTCCCCGAGTGTTTCATGTTTGGATTTTGGTCTGCCTGAATGTTTCTGGTTTGGTGGCCAAAGCTGGGCAGGGCCCCCTGGACCCGTTTACTTTGACTCCCCAAACGCTGTCCCAGGTGCAATTTGAAACGCTGGACTTCGATTCGTGGGAGTGGGCCGGGCCCTGTGTGCTTTCGACTCAGGCCAACGATACGCTTCCACTGTTGGGCGTATCTTTGACGCCGGACTTGAATCCTGAGTCTGCAGCTTGGGAAAAAATCGTGACGCCTCGGCAGTATTTCGACTTTCACCCACTCTTCCCATCAAACCGACCCGCGGTGGCTTACGTTCGTGGTGGAATTACAAGCGAAACCGGTGGTGCGGTCTTTAGGGAGGTTCAGGTCGATTACTATGCTAAGGTTTGGCTGATCGGTGAGCTGATCTCCGTCATTGATTCCGGGCACGGCAATCCAATGGACTGTGTATATGTGCCCGCGATCTTAAAGGCGGGCAGTAACAAATTGGTAGTCAAAGTAACTGCAGGGATTGATGAGCCCGAATTCAAGAATTCTAATAAATACCTGATCTATCAGCTCACTGAAAATCATTAACTACATCCGGATATTATTAAATTATTAAAAGTATTTATTTTTTGAATTAATAATAACGTATGAGACTTCCACTCTGTGATCAATCTATGAAAAGCCTACAACCCCTTTTATTTTCTCTCCTTGTATTTGTGATGAATGCCCTTTCTGCCGAAACGATTCCGCTTTGGCCGGAAGGTGCACCTGGTGCTTTGGGTGATGAGCCGGATGACATCCCGACCTTGGCGATTACGTTTCCTGCTGAAGGAACTGCTCATGGCGGTGCCGTTGTCATATGCCCCGGGGGTGGCTATCAAGGATTGGCAATGAATCACGAGGGACACGCGGTAGCCAAGTGGTTTAACTCGATCGGCTATACCGCGGCGGTTCTGCAATACCGTTTGCCATCGAAGGGCTATCCGCACCCGGCACCGATGGAAGATGTGCAGCATGCGATTCAGACTCTGCGCTCACGCAGTAGCGAATGGGGCGTTGATCCAGATAAGGTCGGCGTTTTTGGTTCTTCGGCAGGCGGGCATTTGGCTTCAACGGCAGCAACGCATGTATTGCCAGCTGATCCTGATTCCAGTGATCCGATCAAGCAGGTTACGAGTCGTCCAGATTTTCTCGTGATGCTCTATCCCGTCATCAGCATGAATGAGGAGATTGCGCACAAGGGGTCGCGTCGTCACTTGATGGGCGGCTCTCCAACGGCAGAATTGGATGAGCTATTGTCGAATGATAAGCAAGTGACCTCCGACACGCCACCTACGTTTATCGTTCATGCAGATGATGACCGCGGCGTACTACCAGAAAACAGCATCCTTTTTTACCTCGCGCTTCGTGAAGCCAAAGTTCCGGCCGAACTACACATCTTCAAGTCTGGTGGCCATGGGTTTGGTATTAAAGACAAAGCCTATCGGCCTGTCGACGATTGGCCGAGGTTGCTGGAGGACTGGCTGAAAGCAGAGGGTATGACGACAGAAAACTAATGTGATTATGGCTAAAACAAAACGTTACTTCACTTCAGGGGCTAGTTTCCGAAGCCACGTTAATGCGCTACAAGGCAAGCGCGGGCCAAAGACACGTCCGTTGATGGCTTTGAGTCGCGATGAGGCTACGCGATTGACATGGGAAGGGCTCCCGGCCGAAAGTTTGCCCTTGGAGCTGCTGCTCAGCTTTGTAGTCGAAGCTCCCGCGGGCTGTAGGAGCAATCGGATCTTGATACACCTGGGCGATCAGTCTGATTCGATTATCGAGGTGGAAGTTTGCTGCTCGGATCCCTATCAAATGCTCAACATTGCTCTGCCGCCGGACTGTGTTTCAAGTACCGGGGCATTAACGTTATCGCTTAAGCTCGCCGATGAGGGCTATCTATGGCTGTTTGCCCCGGACGCGTCGGCAAGCGGTGGACTGGAGATGCATGTGCCGCATTTGGCTGATGTGAGTGGTATGGCCGACAGTTTTATGGACCGCTTGGCTTCGTTGGCCTCACTGCAAACCTTTAGTTGGAAAGAAGGCTGTGTCTTGGATGCATTACAGGCATTTGCCGATACCGGAAAATATCCGCAGGCAAAAGATGCGATAAGAGCACACCTCGAATATTTTAATTTCGCTGGTGGAGATTTGGAGTACGAGACCCCACTCAGTTTTCGAGTGAAGAACGAGTTGGATACCATCGAAACGACCTTGCCATTTGCTCAGGTTGCTTTGATTGATCCCCATCACCGCTGGGTTGATCTAGCGATGGATTTCTGGCGGAAGTTGATCGCCGAGAATGGACAGGTTCAGGATGAGGAAATGATATCCAGCGAGGGGGCTTATACCGTTGCTTATCCGATGACGTTGATTGCGAAACTCAGGGGTGAGCCCGAGTGGTATGCGGTGGCAGAGGACTTGTTGGTTGAGACTTTTGAACGCCTCGTTCAGCCCGAAGGCATTTATTTGCGTCACTATACAGATGGAAGACGTACGCACAAAAACTGGGTTCGTGGTTTGTGCTGGCTGCTGTTGGGGCATGTTCAAGTGCTGAAGCACCAGCGCGTTCCTTCAGAGGTTTTGCTGAATCAACTGAATGTGCTCGCTGACTTTGCGGCAAAATATCAATTGGATGATGGACTCTGGGCTTGTTTTGTCGATGAGCCGGAAGTGGCCCCCGATACATCCGGATCCGCCGGTGTTGCGGCAGCATTTGCGATGGGAGCCAAAGCGGGATTTTTGCCCGAGTCATATCTCGCGCGTGCTGTGCGCTGCCGTGAGGCCACTAGAGGTCGTTTGACGCATCATGGCTACATGTCCGGTTGTTCGCAGTCAAATAAAGGCGGGGAAGCTTTGCAGCGTAGCGACTATCGAGTGACTTTACCTTATGCCTTGGGGCTGTATGGCCTCTTGGAAGCTGCGACTTAATTTAGGCTATATTATGACTTCTCAACCATACACGTCCGCGCAGGCATCCTTATCATTTGCTGAATTTGATGAGCGGGCTCAGCGTGGCGAATCGCTCACGGTGGCCTTTTTTGGCGGTAGTCTAACGTGGGGGGCTCAGGCGACTGATCCTTTAAAAACATCATATCGAGCCATTGTATCGCAGAACCTGCAGGCGCGATATCCGGATGCTCATTTCACGTTTGTAGACGCGGCCATTGGCGGGACTGGTTCGCAACTTGGTGCCTTTCGCTTGCAGCGCGATGTCTTGGCGCACGAGCCGGATCTGGTGTTCTTGGACTTTACGATTAATGACGGCGCATCGCATCGCCCAGTGGACGATCGTCTGTCGTCTTATGAATCTTTGATCAGGCGGATGGTGATGGCGGGCATTCCTGTGGTGCAGGTCATCCTCGCGGTCAAAGCTGATGTTGCTCCGAAGGAGTCGGCACGTCCCTTGGATTTTTTCCATAAAGAAATTGCCCAAGCCTATGGGCTGCCTATTGCTGATGCGCTGGCTTGGATGCGTAGCGCAGTGCTTGTGGATGAGCGAGCGACGGCCGATGAATTATGGGACTTGCCCTATGATTCGACCCATCCCGGTGATGCGGGGTACGCCCTTTACGCGGAGGCGGTATGGGACGCTTATGTGCGGGCCGTTGCCGGGAATGTGATCTGTCGACTTCCAGAGGAGACGGTTCACCCGAATCACTACATGCAGGTGGATCGTTTTGAACTAACTACTTTAAAGCCAATTCCTGCGGGATGGGCTGCAGGTGTGCCCCATCGCAACGCGGTAGCGTTTGATTTCGTGTGCTCGCGTTGGATGGATGGCCTCGTTATCGCGAAAGGCAGTGATGCAGCGCCGCCCGATGTCTTGCGTTTGAAATTCAAGGGGGAGAGCGTGCTGCTTTTTGGCGAGAGTACGCCGGAATCAGGACGCTACAGCGTGAGCATTGATGGAGCTGAGCCCGTTGAATACGAGGCCCATTGTTCGAATGGAAATATGCGCCTGGTGCGGTTGGCCGCTTATGGATTAAGCCCAGGTGTGACGCATACGCTGGAGATTCGTCCGCTGCTTAAAGCCGGTGAAGAGCTCCGGCTGAATAGCATCTGCATTGCTGGAGGTTGCGTCGAAGGTTAGTAGAGTTCTGCTACCGACTGTTTCATTTTAACTACTGAACGCCGAATTGTTATGACATCAGGAAATTGGCTCAAAGAGGCTGTTATCTATCAAATCTATCCGCAAAGTTTTCAGGATAGCAACGGAGATGGTATCGGAGATTTGCAAGGGCTCATTTCGCGCCTGGATTACATCCAGGACTTGGGGATCAATACCATCTGGTTGAATCCGTGCTTCGACTCGCCCTTTGGGGATGCGGGCTATGATATACGTGATTTCTATCAAATCGCTCCACGCTACGGAGATGAGGCGGATTTTGCGGAGCTAGTGGCGGCGGCCCATGCGCGTGGCATCAAGGTGGTGCTCGATCTCGTGGCCGGGCATACGTCGATGGATAATCCCTGGTTCGTGGAGGAAGCGGCTAATCCGCATCATTCTGAAGCGAATCGCTATATTTGGAAAAATCGAGACTTCGATCCAAAGGTGGGTCCGGTTAAGGGGGATTTCGTTTCTAATTTTTTCTGGTATCAGCCAGCGTTGAATTTTGGCTATTCCGAACCCAGCGAACCATGGCAGGACCCCATCGATGCGCCGGGCCCGATGAAGAACCGAGCGGAGCTAAAGAAGATACTCGCTTACTGGTTTGAGCTCGGGTGCGACGGGTTCCGGGTCGACATGGCGGGATCGCTGGTAAAGCCGGAGGGCACGCCGGCATCGATGAAAGCGGTCGAGGCGATCTGGCAGGAAATTCGTTCCTGGATTGATGAGGTCTATCCGGATCGCGTACTCATATCAGAATGGAGTTTTCCTGAGCGTGCGATTGGTGCGGGCTTCCATCTGGACTTCATGTTGCATTTCAATACGCCGGGTTATTCCTCGTTGTTCTTCAATGGCAATGGGACATTGCCTCCGCCGGAAGGCCAGGAGCATTGCTATTTTAATGCGGAAGGGCGGGGCAGCTTGGCGGTGTTCCGGAAGTCATACATGGAGCAACGTGCAGCAACTGAAGGCAAGGGGTTGATCACGTTGCCTGTCGGTTGTCACGACTTTCAGCGACTGCGCTGCGCTCCACGTGATTGGGATGAGTTGCGTTGTGCGTGGGTCTTTTTCATGACACAGGCTGGTCCACCGACGATTTACTACGGCGAAGAAATCGGCATGCGCTACGTGGAAGGAGTTCCTTCGAAAGAAGGCTCATTGCTTGATGGAATTATTGCGGTTAACGCAGGGACGACTGGGCTTGGTGAGCGTGCTGGCACGCGTACTCCAATGCAATGGGATGATACGGCTAATGCCGGATTTTCCACCGCGGCTGCTGAAGATTTATACTTGCCGATTGACCCGGACATGGACCGTCCGACCGTGGTGGCTCAAGAAAAAGACCCGGAGTCGCTACTCCATTTTGTGCGGCAGTTGATTGCGATTCGTAAAGACCATCCGGCACTGGGGACTGATGCAGGTATTCAAATTCTGAATTCGGAAGGTGATGATTATCCCTTCGTTTACCTGCGCGAGCTCAATGAAACTCGGTATTTAGTGGCAGTGAATCCTTCGCGTGAATCCAAGACGCTGGTGGTCGACCTCACAGGCGGTCCTGGTGAGTCCTTGCTCAACGAAGGGTGTCATTTTTCCAAGACCGAAGGCGGACTTTCAATCCAAGTAGCCGGATTTGGCTACGGTATCACCGAACTCATCAATTAATGAAAGCAATAACTACTGACCAAATGAAGCAGCAGCGTTGGTTGTTCATTGGAGACAGCATTACGGATTATCAACGACGTAGCGATCCTCAGGGTTGGGGCTATGGCTATGTGCGGATGATTCGCCAGTGGCTGTCAGGGCGAGGGGTAGCACCTGAGGTCCTCAACCGTGGAATTAGCGGGGATACGATGCGGGGCATGGCGGCGCGCTGGCATGATGACGTGATCGACCTGAAACCTGACCTGGTCTCGGTTAAGGTCGGCGTGAATGACGTCGGCTACCATTTTAATCCGGATCGCGCAGCGGATGCGGTAGGCTTGGATGAGTTTCGCCGCCGTTATGAGCAGTGCCTTATGCAGGTTAAAGAAACGTTGCCGGAATGTCGTATTGTGGTCTGCGAACCCTGTGGCATCTTCCCGCCGCGAGCCCCTGAAATTTCTGAAATGCTTGAAGGCTATATCATGGTCGTTCGCGAATTGGCGGAGCGCTTTGCAACATGTCCAGCGGTGCCACTGCACGCTGCCTTCGTTAATGCAATGGCTGCGAAGCCGGATATTGATTGGACAGTTGATGGGGTCCACCCCAGCCCGATCGGGGATGCGTTAATCGCCGAAACTTGGATGCGGTCAGCCGGCCTATTTGAGGAAAATTGCTCTAGCCGCTAAAGCCCTCATAGATATTGGCGGATGGGGAGGGATTCGAACCCCCGGACACTTGCGCGTCAATGGTTTTCAAGACCACCGCATTCGGCCACTCTGCCACCCATCCATGCTTGTAAGGGGAATGGTTTTTCACGTCTGGGCGGAAAGTGCAAGAATGGAATTTCGACCAGGGAGTATCTTGGAATTTAGAATGCAGATGGTGCGTGAGAAAATCGAAGCAGCGCGGCGGGCGAGAGTGAATCGGCGTGGCCCGTCGAAGGGAAGCCCGTGAGCTTTCGGCCAACGTAGCGACCTTAGTTTTTGCCGCATTCTCGTCAGAATGCTTTTGCCCATCAGCTTGGTTGTCGCTTGGGCCTAAAGGCTTTTCGGCCATGCGCTCAATCGCCCAGTGAATGGGCCTCTGCGTGCTGGTGCTCGTCGAAGGCAATGCTCATCGGACGGCAGCAGATTTCGCAGTCGTAGTCCCACTCAACCGGGCATTCAGCTGGCGAGGGAGCGGGAATCGAAAAACATTGAAAGCAATGCGGACAGGTGACCTCGGCCCATTCGTGCATTGTGACTCAAGAATCCTTGCGAGTTAGCTTGGAGAAGATGACAGACGTGAGGCCTTTCCGCTTGGGAGTAGGAGCGGCATTTGCTCCGTTGGTTGCTAATATACCGTTGTCAGCGGTGGGTTTGCCAGGGGGAGGAGGCGGGGCCTTGGGGGGAAGACTGGTGCTTGCCGGGCTTGGGGGCGTGGGCGGCTTCTTCGTTGTTGGGATCGGTGGCCGCGTGTGTATCATGTAGTGCTCACGCAGCTTTTTCATTACCTGACGGTAAAGCAGCGGTTTGCGGAAAAACGGAATCTCAGCCATGGCGAGCGTTTCTTCGTCATCCGGTGACAGGCAGCCCGAAACAACCGCGAGCTTGATGCGTGGATAGCGGCTCTTGATTTCCAATAGGTAGTCGATGCCGCGTCCGTCCGGAAGACGATGGTCTGCAATGATGAGGTGGAGCGTTTGCCAGTGTTCATCGACGATGGCGCGGGCGTCGGCGAGGTCCAACGCTGGATAGACCGTATGGTCGAGATTGCGCAGCTGCTCCACGCCGATGGCGTTGAGTTCTACTTCGTCTTCCAGGAAAAGTATGTTCATTAGGAACCGGCTATTATACAGGAGGCGTCTATCCCTTTAGGTGACAACACCGTTATTTTTTAGTCAATTAATCTGTTAATCAGCCTGTTGGGCGCATTTTGCAGCAAATTTGAGGCCGATTGAGTCGATGGCGAGCAATTGTCGTCACCTATGGGTGATTATTGCTTGGGGGCTTCTTGGGCAACCGAAGGGGGCGGTGCCACGCGCCGGGTTTCTTTGAGGGCATCGGCCAGGCCGAATGCCACCGAATCAGCCAGTCGATCGGCGGCGTCGCCTTCTGCGTTAATAAATACGGCAAAGCCCGTTCGGTAGGCGGGGAAGAGCCCGATGGTGGCGGTCTGGCCGCCGTGTTGGCCTTCAGCGATCAGGATTTCCGTCTCTTCGTGGTAGATGCGTCGCCATCCCATGCCTACGCCATCGCCTCCGCGTACGGCTTCGGGCTGCCAACGTTCCAGTACGCTGATTCGTGGTGCGACTCGTTCGCCGGTTGGTGAAACTCCCAGAGACAGCTCTGTTTGGATCCAGCGGGCAGCGTCATTCATGGAGAGGTGCAGACCCATGAGTGGAGCGAGCGGATGTTGGGCGGGCTCTTCGGGAGTGAATGGATTGAAGCCGTGATCATCCGGCAGGTGTCCGGTAGCGACATTATCGCTGTTGGGGCGGGTAAATGTCGCCGATTTCATGCCTAGTGGAGTCATGAGGTGCTCATTCATTACATCGACGTAATTGGCGAAGAGGCCGCGTCGGTTGTGACCGATTACCATGGCGGTCAGGTATCCGCCTACCGTTGCGCTGATATCGCTGGGGCGGTAGTGCTTGCCCGGGGGAGACATGACGGGGGCTTGGCCAAGGAGTGCGAAGACGTCCTCTGGTCGTGCCCATTGGGGATCGAAAATCTTGTCCGTGTAGGGTGGGGCACCGGCATTCATGGCGAGCAGGTCGCGCACGAGGCAATTTTCCTGCGCCCGGGGATCAGTCATCCGAAAGAGCGGACTGACGGTCGATGCGCGTCGGTCGAAAACGGGTGTGTTGGGGCTGTCTCCGGTTGCCCCCATCAAGGTTGTAAAGGCCAGCGTTGCCTTGCCTGCATTGAAAATTGTGTTCGCATCGATGCGGTCATCTTGGCGGACATTGCGGTAACCGGCGTAGAACTCACGCACAAGGCCATCGGTCTGGACTACGCCGACGGCGACACCGGGCAGGCGGTCTTCGCGGATGATGTTTGCCCAGTAGGACTCTAATTCGCGAAAGGCTCCTGCTGGGATTTCGCTCGCGGATGCATCTTCGGGGAGTAGCCGGACAGGCTTTTCCCGGCTGGTGCTGGCAACGCCTTGGGCGAGGACAGTGATATCGCCCGCCATACAGGCGAGGCAGAAAAACAAGATCGCTTGTATGCCCTTGGGATAGCTCATCGGAAACGGGAAAGCGAAAAGTATGCCCAGATCGGTTTTCGACGCAATTCCTGAAGCATATTTAAATCAATCTTCGTTGCGGAAAGCAAGGCGGGTAACTGCGATTTTATTGACATGTATTCACTTCCGTTAAGCAATGGCCTTGTGGCAATTCAACCGGATTCGCGAGATTCATGGTTGAGCGCAATTGCCTAACTTGTCTAAGCTTACCCGTGTATATCCTCAACCTGTACCCATGCATTCCCACACTCCCAAAGGACTTGCGCGTGTTTGCGCGTGGCTAATTACTTCATTGTTGGCGATCAGTTCGCTGAC
>JBNNDZ010000259.1:0-3698 GCA_050285865.1 Puniceicoccales bacterium | reverse complement strand
CCTTGAGCCGCCGTCCTGAAAAGCCCGCATCGATCATGATCTTGCAATGCGGGGTGGTCAGGAGCGCGGCATTGCCCGAACTGCTGCTGCCCAGAATGCGAAAACGCATAAAGTGGGAGCATGTCGCGTGCTTTCCGGCATTCAAGAACGAATGTCTCCGTCGCCGATAGATTTTGCTTTGTAGTGCAAAGCGCGGGGGCGTTACAGCTCCAGTGCAAGCAGCGTGATGTCGTCGCGCTGAGCGGCTTCAGCCTGGTGTCGGTTTAGGAGTTGCTCGATACGCGCGGTTTGCTCGGAAATGGATTCATCCGTCGAAATGTTCAATTCGTGGCGCAGGGCCGACAGGTCGAGTGGGCGTCGTTGCTCGTTCGGTTGGTCGGAGAGTCCGTCAGTGAAGAGGAACAGGCGGAACGCATCGCGACGGGCGATTTCGTGATCAGAAAATGCGCTCGCACGCATGCGCTGCGGTCCGCCAATCGCGTTGCGCGAGCCACGGACCTCGGTCAATGCGCCACGGGCATCCTGAATCCAGAGTGGACGCCGTGCACCGGCGAAAAGTAGTTGTTCGTTATCGATGCGCAACAAGGCAATTTCCATCCCATCGACGTTCCCTGAGCCTTGATCCTGCTTGAGCGCGCGACGTACGCGTTTGTTGAGTGCTTCAAGGACCGAGGATGGGGTGGGGTGGTCCTGTTCGGTCAAAATTTGCCCCATGAATGTGATCCCAATGATCGACATAAACGCCCCCGGAACGCCATGTCCGGTGCAATCGGCGACGGCTACATAAGTTGACCCCTGTGCCTGCCCGATCCAGTAGAAGTCGCCCGATACGACATCGCGGGGGCGGAAGATCAGTCCATATTTCGGGAACAAGCTTTCGAGCGTTGCACCATGCGGGAGGAAGGCTTGTTGAATGGTCTGTGCATAGGCAATGCTGCTACGGTATTCGCGGTTGAGCTCGCGCACGCGGTCACGCTCTATCCGGAGGCGTTCCGAAGCTTCTTCGCGCAGTCCCATTTCTTCGGAAACCTTGCCCAGGACAAGGTTGTATTCACTGGCGATCTGGCCGACCTCGGTGAATGGATCAGCCTTCACCCGGCCTTCGAATTCACCGCTGCGTCGCCGAATACTCATGTCATCCAGCAAGTCGATGATTTCCGTCGTAGCACCGTGCTCGGCGATGTTGAGTCCCATTTGTTCATGGTCGATTGGCACCCTAAGTGGCGTAACGAGTGACAGCCCTCGAACCAGCAGGATGCCGATCCCGAATGCCCACGCGAAAACCACTCCACAGCCGAGTGCCTGCACGCCGAGTTGTTCCCAGAAAGAGTGTCCGGTGCCCCAGGCTTCGGCATCACCAAAGATCGCCACGGCGAGTGTTCCCCAGACACCAGGAAACGCATGGGCGGCCGACGCGCCGACCACGTCGTCGATCTTGCGTTTTTCCAGCCACAGGCCCGCAGCAAACGCAATTAATCCGCCAATGGCACCAATGAGAATGGAAGACGGGCCTGTGACGACATTACAGCAGGCGGTAATGGCAACGAGTCCTCCGATGACGCCATTGAGCGTTTGCCGCAGTTCGCCATATTTGTAGTACCACTGTGCGGCGACCATGTTTACCGAGCCACCGGCCAGACCAGCCAGGGTCGTATTAACAAGGATACTGGGTACGTGGTCATTGAAGGCGAGGAGACTGCCGCCATTGAACCCATACCAGCCGAAGAAGAGGACGATTACGCCGAATGTCGCCACGACTAAGCTGTGGGACGAGGTTTTGAACTCTCCGGTATCGAAACGGCCGTGGCGTGGTCCGATAACAATCACCGCTGCCAGTGCCAGCCAACCGCCGACTGAGTGCACGGCCGTTGATCCCGCAAAATCCAGGAAGCCGAGATCACGCAGCCACCCACCGTCGCCCCAGATCCAGTGACCACTGACCGGGTAAATGAGCACCGTGATCATCGCCGAGAGGAAGACATAGCCGTGAAAGCTTGTTCGCTCGGCCACGGCACCACTGACGATCGTGGCAGCCGTGCAGGCAAATACCATTTGAAAGAGGAAAAACGCGACTTCCATGCCGCTGCCCGTGCCGACATCACCAAAGCCGGTTATCCCGAATAGGCCACCAAACGAGCCGCCAAACATGATGGGGAACCCGATCAGGTAAAACAGCAACCCGGCGATACAGAAGTCCGCCAAGTTCTTGATGGCTACGTTGATGCTGTTTTTGGAGCGGACCAGTCCAGACTCCAGCATGCAGAAGCCCAACTGCATCAACATCACTTCACCGGCGCATATCAGCACCCAGAGGACGTTAATGGAGGCACTGTCGGGCACGGCTTAGTCCTCCACCTCGAAGTCGTTGAAACGGTTGATCTCGAAATAGAAGGCACTGCCTTCGCCGGGGGTGGCGTCGCACCAGATACAGCCGCCCATGGCATCGATGAGTTGCTTGGCAATGGATAGCCCGAGTCCGGTGGACAGTTCGCCGCCGGTGGGACGATTGCGGGTCAAACCGTATGGCTGGAACAACTGCGCCTGGTCCTCTGGTGTGATGCCCGGGCCATCGTCGATGACTGATACGCGGGCGAGGTCCGGCTGCGTGTAGTCGATATTGATGCGGATCACGCAACCGGCCAAACAGAATTTTACAGCGTTCGAAATCAGGTTCTCCATTATCCGGCGCAATGCGCTCGCATCACCGCGGACGGGGAACGGGTCTAGACCATGTGAGACCTCCAACCGTATTTTTTTCCGTTCGGCCAATGCCTGATACTTGGGACGCAGGACCTCAATTATGTCACCGAGCACACATAGCTGTGATTGCAATTGAAGCGCACCACGTTCTATCCGGCTGATGGCTAGCAAGTCGTTGACCAAGTGAAGAAGGTGCCGGGCGGACTCATCGATGGCCCCAAGGTAGTCGGACTCGAGCGATGCAGGAGCAGGCCGGAGCTCGTCGTGCAGCATTTCGACCATGCCAACGATTGCTCCAAGCGGGTTCTGTAGATCGTGGGCGGTCACGCTGATAAGTTCGTCGCGCACTGCCGCCTGGTCGATGAGGATGCGGTTGCGCCGCTCAAGTTCCTTGCGGGAGACATTTAATTGATGGCCGATACGGTCGCCTGCGCGTGTCAGGCGCATAGCCTGACGGATCAGCGATTCGTAGGAATTGGCCATCTTGCCGATCTCGCTGGCCATGGCTTGAGAATTGATCGAGGGGTTGTCGATGAGCTCGCGCACGCGCTCGAGTTGAGCGTATTCGCGCTCAAAGAGTCGCCGGTATGGGTCGGCGTTGGTCGTCGGTTCTGGTGATTGTACGCTCATTGTGGGACGAGGACGAAAGGCAGTTCGATTTCATCAGCAAAATCCTCGCCATGTTCCTGCATTACCTCGACATCGGAGGGATAACGCCACTCCACGGTGATGTCCGCTCCATCGCTTCGGACTTTTGCCAACCAGACGAAAATATCGTACAAAGTCTTCGATGTACTGGTGTTGAAGTATGCCAGTTCGAATATCAGGCGTAATTGCGCATTCGGGTTTTCCTCGAAGTAGTCGTCGAGAAAGGCGCGAACGGGTTTGTAAGCCTCGACGACGTTCTCCGGAAAGGATTCTCCGGTAAAGCGCAGGCTTCGGGATTCGGCGTGAAACCGGACCTCGGGCATATTGTTGGTGGCTGGCAGGAAAAGGGT
>JBNNDZ010000258.1:0-4294 GCA_050285865.1 Puniceicoccales bacterium | reverse complement strand
CGGTTTGGCGTGGAAAACATCGACGTGCTCCTGCTCCACCGCCCGGACCCCTTGATGGAGCCCGAGGAAGTCGCCCGCGCATTCGATGATCTGCAACAGTCCGGCAAGGTGGCGCATTTCGGATTCAGCAATCACAGCGCCGCGCAAATCCAGTTACTCAAGAAGTGCGTTCGCCAGCCCATCGTCGCAAATCAGTTGGAAGTCAGCCTCTTGCACACGGGCATGATCGACGCGGGCACCGCCGCCAATCAGACCCAGCCAACGCTGCATGAACCCGGCGAAGGCACACTCGAATACTGCCAGGAGCACGATATTTCGATCCAGCCATGGTCTCCACTGGCCCGCGGCCAACTCGCCGATGAAGCCAATGCCCCCGTGAAGGAACTCCACCCGATGCTGGAAAAATTCGCCGCCGACAAAGGTGTCAGCATCGAAGCAATCCTTCTGGCCTGGTTACTCCGCCATCCGGCAAAAATGCAACCAATCCTGGGCTCCTGCAATCCTGAGCGAATCGCCGCCGCCTGCCGCGCCACCGAAGTCAAGTTGACCCGCGAGGAATGGTATCAACTCTACGTGACCGCCCGCGGCCAACGCATGGCGTAAATCACATCCGCGCTAAAAACAGCTGTTGAGTTTTTGGAGTGCGGCGGCTCGACGCCGCTTTCGCGCCACGCTGCTGAATACTCGGCGTTGCGATGGATAACCCAGCGATAAAACTAACGCCCCCATCAGGTCAGCGACTGGCATCCCTCCGGGATGCAAAATTAATTAAAACGCTTTCCGGGGGTGACGGCCGCTACGCGACCTTACCCCCGGCTAGTGGCTATGGATCCCTCCGGGATTTTAGGATTTAGCCAAACCACACACACTATGCGCTCAATCAGCGGAATACCGTAATATAAACACCTCAAACACATTTTCCCTCTACACGCCTATTCGTGCCCATTCGCCGACACAAACACCCACGCAAGCCACTCCACGGACGTCCCTTGCGCCCCCTACTCCTCCACCGTTGGCGGGGGCTTCATTTGGGTATTGGCTTCGTCGGCGGAGGGCAATGCCTTCGCCGTGGTGGCGTGGAGTTCCTTGAATTTTCGGGCGGACACCAACACGCGGCTTTCAAGTGAGGAAACGGCTTTGTTGTAGGCACCGGTTGCGCGGTCGAGACCTTTCCGGAGGTCTTCGAAATGCCCGGCCAACGTAGCGATGCGGTCGTATAACTCCGCACCGAGCTCGCTGATCTTCTTGGCCTCTTTGGCGATTTCTTCCTGACGCCAACCGTAGGCAATCGCCTTGAGCAACGCAATGAGCGTTGTGGGCGTGGCCAGGATCACGCGATTGTCGGCACCGTATTCGATGAGCGCCGGATCCTGCTCCAACGCGGCGCTGAAGAACGTTTCGCCCGGCAGGAAGAGCACCACGAATTCCGGCGTCGATTCAAACTGGCTCCAGTAACGCTTTTCACCGAGCTTCTTGAGGTGGTCGCGCACCTGCCGCGCATGGTCAACAAGCCGCGCCTTTTGCGTTTCGACATCGGGTGCCTCCAACGCTTCAAGATAAGCGGCCAGTGGTGCCTTCGCGTCCACGATCACCTGACGGCTGTTCGGCAGCTTGATCACCATATCCGGGCGTAAACGACCTTCTTCAGTGGACACGTTTTCCTGCTCCAAAAAGTCGCAATAGTTAATCATGCCCGCCATTTCGACGGTGCGGCGGAGCTGCATTTCGCCCCAGCGGCCGCGAACCTGCGGCGCGCGGAGCGCTTTAACGAGGTTCGCCGTTTCGGACTCCAGCGAACGCTGCACCACCAGCATGTTTTGGATCTGCGCCTGTAAGCCTTCGTAAGCCCCGACGCGCTTTTTTTCGATCTCCTGCAGATTGACCTGCACCTTGTCCAGGGACTCGCGGATCGGCGTTACCAGTTGATCGATCGCGGCCTGACGCTTGTCGAGGTCACCTTTCGCCCCCGCTTGATAGCGTTCCAGGTTTTCCTTGGCGAGCTTGAGAAAGTCATTGCTGTTGGCGCGCAGGGCGTCCGCGGACAAGCCCTTAAAAGTGTCGAGTAGCTTGGCCTTGATCTCCTCAATATCGCGGAGTTGCTTTTCGGCGGCCTCGCGCTCCTGTTGGCGCCGCGTCTCGCTCTCGCGCAGCACCAGAGCCAGCTCGTTGCCCTCCTGCGTTTTGTCGGCCAGCCGCTTTTCCAGCAGGTCCGCGCGCTCGGCCAGTTCTTCCGCCCGTTGACGCGCCAAGGCGATTTCAGTCGCGGCCTCCGCCTGTCCCAATGAGCGCGCATCGGCCCTGGCCTTGCGCATAACCAAGCCAATTAAGCCGCCGCCAAACGCCAGCCCCAGGCAAAAAATCACTATTCCCGTTGTTGCATCCATGGTGGAACCAATGTGAGACTAGCCCGTCTAAGGTGAGGCGTTCTGGCAATGATAAACCACCCCCGCCCCAATCAATCCATGCTTTTGCCCTTCCGCATAATACTCGTCCTCCTAGTCTCCGCAGCGTGCGCCGCCTCGGCATCAGCCCAGCGCCCGCGCGAAATATGGGAACGCTACAAGATCGCCTTCGTGGGCGACAACCCGGCGAACCCCTTGCTCGGCCCCGCACAAACCGGTGCCCGCGAAGCAGCGAAAATCCTCGACCACCAGCACAATCTGGAAGTCACGCTCGTCTCCTTCATCCCCCGTGATGCAACCGGACAAGCCCAGGTCGATGCGCTCAACGAAGCGTTTCTGGAAGGCGTCGACGGCGTAATCCTCAACGTGAACGACCCGGCGCTCGCCGGCAAACAGATTGATTTCCTCGCCAGCCAAGGCATTCCGACCGTTACCATTGAAAACGACGCGCCAGCCAGCAAACGCATCGCCACCGTCATGACCGACCAGGCCGTCCTCGGCGAATTGGCCTTCCTGCAACTGCTCAAACACCTGCCCGCCCGCGGCAAGAAAGTCATCGTGCTCACGAGTCCCGACGCCGAAATCGACGCCCGGCTCCGCGCTTTGCAACAAGCAGCGGCGGGCAACGACCGCGTCGTGCTGTCCGTTCAATCCAGTGCACCGACCTTCGATGGCGGTCAGCGCATCATCCGCGAAGAAATGGAAAACGACCGCGACGACGAAATTGATGGCTGGATTTTCCTCGGTCCCTGGCCACTGCTCGGCGTGGCGCAACTCCCGTGGACGCCCGATGAGCAGACCTGCATTGCGGTCGACGCCCTCCCCCCGATGCTGCCCTACCTCGCAAACGGCAAAGTAGATGCCTTCATTGCGCAGGAGTATTTTCTGTGGGGAAAGCTGGCGATGGAAACGCTGATCGCGCAAATCCACCTTGAAGAGGAACCCGCCACTGAAACCATCCTCACCGGCGCAGAAGTCATTACCCAAGACGACCTTGCCGAATACAGCCGCCTGTGGGCGGAATGGATGCAGTAAACGCCACTGGCAAATTGGCCCCGCAATTAACGAGGCTAATTAATCGTCCAGTTGCGTAAAGTTTACCCATTGGGCGGAATTTCGTCTTGTCAGTCAGGCGGCTGGTGCGAGAATCGGCGATCCTATGGCTACCGTAAAGACCGTCCAAGACGTCAACCTGGCAGGAAAGCGCGTGCTCGTGCGCTGTGATTTCAATGTTCCCTTCGACACCGCGGGGAAGATTTCCGATGACACGCGCATCGTTGGCGCACTGCCGACCATCAAGCACCTCGTCGCCCAGGGCGCAAAGGTGATCCTCTGTTCCCACCTCGGCCGTCCGAAGGGTAAGAAGAACCCCGAGTTCACGCTCGCACCCGTCGCGGAGGAGCTCGCCGTAAAGCTCGGCCAGCCCGTAACCTTCGTTGAAGACTGCGTGGGTGACTCGGTTAAAGCCGCCGTCGACGCCATGTCCGAAGGCCAAGTGGTCCTCCTCGAAAACGTCCGCTACTACCCGGGCGAGGAAAGCAACGACCCGGAATTCGCCAAGCAACTCGCTTCCGTCGCCGATGCCTACGTCAACGACGCATTCGGTACCGCACACCGCGCGCATGCTTCCACTGAGGGCGTTGCCCATCTCGTGGACACCAAGGTCGCCGGATTCCTCATCGAAAAGGAACTGGAATTCCTCGGCAGCAAGACCACGACTCCCGATCGCCCGTTCGTCGTCATCCTAGGCGGTGCCAAGGTATCGGACAAGATTTCCGTCATCGATGCCCTCCTCGACAAGTGCGACACCATGCTGATCGGCGGCGCGATGGCCTACACCTTCGCCCTGGCCAACGGTAAAAAGGTCGGCGATTCCCTTTCTGAGCCCGACA
>JBNNDZ010000257.1:0-6411 GCA_050285865.1 Puniceicoccales bacterium | reverse complement strand
GATGGGCCTCGACCCGGACTCACGTTTGGTCGGGGCTCTTCATTTCTTCGTTTATGACTCGCTGAAAATCTTCCTGCTGTTGGCCGTGATGATTTTCGTCATCGGCGTAATTCGCACCTGGCTTCCGGAGGCGAAACTCAAGCGTTGGATGAGTCGCGGCGGTATCTGGGGTAATGGCGTGGCGGCATTGTTTGGCGCGATTACGCCGTTTTGTTCCTGTTCGTCGATCCCGATATTTATCAGCCTGCTCAAGGCCGGGGTACCGCTCGGGGTGACGTTTTCATTCCTGATCACATCACCCATTATCAATGAGTATTTAGTCATCCTGATGGCGGGTGAGTTTGGCGTGCCGATTACAGTGGCTTATGTGGCCAGCGGACTTTTCATTGGCATGGTCTCGGGCGCGGTGCTTGGCCGTATGAATCTGGAACGATACCTGGAGTCGGACATTCTGGAATCCGCGCATGCGGAAAGCGCCGAGACGAATTACACCTTCGCAAAGCGGCTGCGTTTCGGGTTCGATGAAGCCGTATCGGTCATCAAGCAGATCTGGATCTGGGTGCTCGTTGGCGTGGGCATCGGTGCGTTTATTCACAACTACGTCCCGCAGGAAATGATTCAGCAAATCATCGGTGCGACCGGTATTTTCTCGGTGCCAATCGCAACAGCGCTGGGGGTTCCGATGTATGGTAGTTGCGCGGCCATTGTACCGATTGCGGTCGTGCTATTCGAAAAAGGCATTCCGCTGGGCACTGCACTGGCTTTTATGATGGCGATGGCGGCACTGAGCATACCAGAGGCGATTATGCTTCGCCGCACGATGAAGCTGCCGCTGATTGGCATTTTCTTCGGCATTACTTCATTGGGAATCATCTTCACCGGTTACTTGCTCAATGTGCTGGCGAACTGGCTCGTATAGAATCATTGCACGACAATTTACCGAACAAGCTATGGAACCAATTATACCACTCATCAGCTCCGGAACAGAAGGCCCACTCGGCGTGAAACACTTGCCGCGCTTGTGGCTGAAGACACTCCTCAGCGCAGCCGGACGCTTGCCCGAAGGCTACAAGGACATCCGTCCGGGATTCGATTTCATGGTTTTGGAAGGGCTCGGAATCGACCCCGATGCGGCCCGCGAATTCATCTTCTCCAAACGCCCGAGTTATCTCGCGTTTGAGCAATGGATACAGGCGCAGCCCGGTGTCGATGTGAGTCAGGAAAACATCTCCCGAGTCAACCAGATCGTGGTCGAACGCAAGAAGGGCGAGGGCTCACGGATAAAGATGCTCGCCGAGAACGGACTCCCGGAAGACAGCCCGATCGACGATTCCATTATGCTGAACAATCTCGACGACTGGCGCGCGATTCACGAATCGGTTTAGGCCAAGTAGGCTTGCGCACCAGCGTCTGCACCGGAGGGCAAACGCGTCATCGTGCAATTGCATTTTCTCTTAGCGGGTGGCCGGGCAGGGGACGCGCTCGGGTGAAAAACGAAGCCTCCGACTTGTATAGTTAGCGCAGTTGGCTTATTTCTTTCGTATGCCGAAGAAAGCCGCCGCCAAATCGCGCGCCGAGTGGATCGACGCCTACCTTGACCACCTCCTTGAGCAGGGGGAGCCGCCTGCCAGTGTTCGCAAATTTGCCCGGGAGCAGGGCGCGACTGAGAAGGTGTTTTATTCGCAGTTTGCTTCTTTTGATGCACTGGAAGGCAGCATCTGGAAGGCATTGATTAGCGAGACGGTTGATGCGCTGCATGCGGATCCGGAGTATGCAGATTATCCAGTGCAGCAAAAACTCGCAGCGTTTTACTTTACCTTTCTGGATGGTGCGCTGGATCAGCGTTCGTTCCTGTTGCTGCGTTTCCCGGGCGTCCAATTAGTTACGCCACCGCATTACTTGAATGCGTTCCGTGATGCATTTCTGGACTACATCAAGCCTGTGCTGGATGAAGCCAGGGACGGTCAGGAAATCCCCAAGCGAGGCGAGCTCAACAAAGTCTATCCGGGCCTGCTCTATGCGCAGCTTTTGTTCATTATCGATTTCTGGCTGAAAGATGAGAGCGAACAATTCCAGCGCACGGATGCCCTCGTCGAGAAAAGTATTAAGCTCGCTTTCGATGTGATCGGTGCGCAGGTCGTCGACAGTGCATTTGACCTGGTTCGTTTCCTCGCCGGCGAAATGAAAAAGGCCGGGTGATTCAGTCGCCCAAAAGTTAAAGTTTAAGCCATTCCCATTTACTCGGCTCGATCCCTTTAATTTTTAATCTTCTCCTTAAATTTTCTATCTATGTCCGAACAGCGCAGTATTCCCAAACACAAGCTCACGCGGGCGGCGTCTCTCGTGTCCACTGGGGCGCGTATTGGTGGCAACTATGCGCGCTACTACGGCAAGAAAATCGCGACGGGTAAGGACGAAAAGGACAAGCTTCACGAGGTCAACGCCGAGGAAACTTACCGTGCATTCAGCAAGCTCAAGGGTGGTCCGTTGAAGGTCGCTCAGATGTTGAGTATCGATCAGAATATTTTGCCGACAGCATATCAGCAGCAGTTTGCGCAGGCGCAGTATTCCGCGCCACCGCTTTCCTATCCACTCGTAGTAAGGACCTTTAAGCAAGAGTTCGGGCAAGGGCCGGATCAGATTTTTGACACCTTTACCAAGTCGGCCGTCAATGCCGCGTCCATCGGGCAAGTGCACAAAGCCACGATTGGCGATGAAACCTTTGCCGTGAAGATTCAATATCCCGGCGTCGCTCAAAGCCTGCAATCAGACCTGCGTCTGGTGAAGCCTATCGCGATGCGCATGATTGGGCTTACGGCCAAGGAGATTGATTACTATTTCGTCGAGGTTGAGGAGCGTTTGCTGGAAGAGACGGATTACACGCTTGAGCTAAAGCGCTCGCAGGAGTTGACGGCCAAGTCTGCTCATTTATCCAATGTGCACTTTCCGCGTTATTACGCCGATTTTTCCAGCCGCCGTATCCTGACAATGGAATGGATCGACGGGTTGCCGCTGGATCAATGGATCGCGCAAAACCCGAGCCAGGAAGACCGCGATCGGGTCGGCCAGGCCATGTGGGACTTCTACCATTTTCAAGTGCATGAACTGCGCGAGTTCCACGCAGACCCGCATCCCGGAAACTTCCTCGTTACCCAGGATAACCAGCTTTATGTTTTGGACTTCGGCTGTGTGAAAGAATTGGAGCCAGATTTCTACCGTGAATATTTTCAACTCCTCGACATGAACCGCGTCCTCGAAGATGCGCGTTTTGAATCGATGTTGGAATCGCTCGGCTTACTCCAAGCGAGTGACTCGCCCTCCGAGCGCACCTTGCTGAGGGAGCTCTATCGTGAGTCCATCGAGCTACTCTCGCGGCCCTTTCAACGCGGCGAATTCGACTTCGGCGACGAGAGTTATGTGAAAGAAATTTACGACTTCAGCGAGCGCACTCAAAAAGATCCCGAAATTAAGCGACTCAACACGGCCCGTGGTTCGCGGCACGCGATCTACCTCAACCGCGCTTACTATGGTCTCTACAATCTGCTCGCCTCGCTCAAGTCACGCATCCGGGCAGAGATACCAACTGAGCTCACCGTTCATGCTGGTTGATTGGCCGTAGCGAGAACCGTTAAGTGGTCTCTGGTGATTGTTTAATGAAGTTACCGCGCGTCTCTACGCCGCCCGACGGCGGCGGTAGAGCACGATACCCAGCATCGCAATGGAGATGAATAGGGCGTAGGTTTCCGGCTCGGGCACGTGAGTGATCTGCAACCACAAGGAGTTGTCGCCCTTGACGAATAGCTCGCCTTCAAGTTCTCCGATGCCCGATTGAATAATCAGTGAATCGAGGAATCCTGGTTCGAAGATGTGGCCATCGACGCCGGAGATCAGTTCGTATTCAGCGTCCACTTTAGGACGGTATCCGTCATGCAGGACTGCGATCAGTGAGCCGTCGAACTGGCCCAGACTGTCTTCGTGGAAGTGCATTGCATCGTGCGAGTCCAGCGCATGGATATCGAAATAAAGCGTGCCGTCGGACTCATTGGTAAAGGCTTCGTGGAAGGTCGTGGTTACGCCGCCGATCAGGTGGTCCGCTCCAATGTAGAAGTCGCCGCTGTTGCTGACGATGCCACCCACATCAAGGCCGCTTTTGTAGAGCGCATAATTGTAAAGGGAGCCCGATACGCCGTTACCGATGTCAGGTGAGAGCCAAATGCTGCCCTGCATTTCGCCGTGGTTGTGGACGTCCACCAAAGCATTGCCTGAGTATTTCACGGCCGTCTGGCCTGTAATGGTTCCATGATTCTGGACGGCGTTGTTGCTCGTGGCAGTTGCGGTGAATGCGCCACCATTGGGGGATACGTTATCGCCGTTGCCGCCACTTACCATGACTCCCACCCCGGTGCTCGTATGGGCCTTGATGGTGCCGCTGTTTGTCACGGTGATCGTTGAGCCGCCGTTGCCATTGGCTGCGACCGCTTGCGCGAATATACCTATGCCGTTGCTCGATTCTGAAACGTCGATTGTGGCACCCGCTAAGTTTTCAACGATGACCGAACCGCCGTTGCCCGTGGATGAACCATCACCGCCCCAACTCCCTGCGGTGTGTCCGAAGATACCACCGCCGCCGGATATCGATTGCGCGATGAGGCCTACTGAACCTTCGCCTTTGACGGTAATGTTGCCTTCGTTCGTCACTTCAACATCACCGCTGTAACCGTGGGAGTTCTTCTGCACGAACTCGGTGGTATTGGGCTTGAACTGATCGGTCGAGGTGACGTTGGCAATGATGCCGCCGCCGCCGCCAATGGACTGCACGATGACACCGTGCGCCTGATTGCCTTCGGTCGTGATATTGGAGTCCGTGCTCAAGTCGACACTGATGTCGGCCGCGTTATGGTCGTTATTACCAGACTGATTGGAGCCGAGTTGGGAATTGTTGATGTTGTCGTCGATGTTCTCACCCATGGCGATACCGCCGCCGTTGGATATCGATTGGATTATAAGGCCGTGCGCCTGGTTACCGGATGTCGTGATATCAAAATTTAGGTTGCTCATCTCGAGGTCTGCCATGCCGTCATTTAGGTTGGCGTCGGTGGAGCCACCCAGTTGCACTTTAACGCTCGTACCAGTCTTCGTAGAGTTGGCTTGCCCGGCCCCAAAAATGCCGCCGCCGCCACCGATGGACTGCATGACGATGCCATGGGCATACTGGCCTTTGGTGGTGATGACTCCCGCCGCATCATCCGCAGTGAGCAAACCACCTGCTCCGGCGATGTCTTCCTGATGGCCACCGGACTTGGATTGATCCCCCGCACCGAGCACGATGTCCTTGTAATTGTAGCCGTAGCCATTGGTCGGGTTGCTGGAGTGATCAGCACCCTGATAGTCTTCCGAGTTGGACGTGAAGATACCGCCGCCTGCGCCAATGGACTGTAGGACGATGCCCGCCGAGCCATAGCCTTCAGTGTGAATTTCCATCTTTTCAGTGGATTGCAGAGTGACCACGTTACCTCCATTGTCGCCGTCACCGATTTGTGCGCCCAGTTGCGCCGTGATGACTTCGTGGGCTGTGCTGTTCGCTCCAATAATGGTCTGCGCAACACCACCCCCGTTACCGATGCTTTGCGCGACGGTGCCGAAGGCCCAATCTCCAGCGGTTGCGATGGTGCTATGATCGTCGTCATTAATGCCTAAGTCGACTTCGACAACACCTCCTTGGCCAACGACGGAGTCGTGATGCTGGTCGGTGTAGGTCACGCCCAGTTGCGCGTTCGTCTTACGGGAAAAGGCATCGCCGGTGTAAGTGGCGGAAGTTTGTGGGATATCCCCCGAGCTGGCATAACCACCACCCAGTGCAATGGACTGCGCAAGGATGCCGATCGAATGATGACCCGCTGTCACGATCGAGCCGGTGGATTGGCTAACCTTGACGCTGTTGCCATCGTTTGTCCCCTCGGTGTTCATGCCAAGGGTGAGGGTGGTATTGACGTCCACGGCACCATTGGCCGCCACGCCACCGCCGCCGTTTATGCCCTGTGCTATTATCCCTGGTGCCGCGTAGCCCACGGTCTCAATGTAGCCTTTGTTGGTAACAGAGACCATGTCGGTTGATTTTGATGATGAGCTCTCGCGGTCGGACGAATCCGTATTCCATACCCCCAGATGAAGCTCGGCGTTGTGCTCGGTGGAAGGATCGTAGTTGTCGACGTAGGCTGCATTGCTAACGGCGGACGAGACGCCTGCCTTGCCGCCACCACCACCGATGGACTGCGCCAGAATTCCCATGGAGCGGTGCCCCGTCGTCAAAATATTGGCATCCTTGTCATTGGTAACGACCACCTCACCGCTGCTTGTGTTGTCGGAAGAACTGGAGCCGAGGCTGATGCTGCCGTTCCAGACAATATATCG
>JBNNDZ010000256.1:0-5905 GCA_050285865.1 Puniceicoccales bacterium | reverse complement strand
ATCCTAACCGGCTCCTCCGTGTTTTTGTGGAGGCGGGTGGCTGCTCGGGTTTTGAATACGGCATGTCTTTCGATATGCCCAAGGACGACGACCAGCGCCTCAGTGATCATGGCGTCGATTTCCTCGTCGATCCAGCCAGCCTCAGTTATCTGGACGGTTGCCGTATCCACTTCGACGATGGCCTCCACGGCAAGGGCTTCGAGGTCAACAACCCCAATGCCGCCAGCACCTGCGGCTGCGGCCGCTCGTTTAATTAGGCTCGCGCAGTCGTGCCATGTTGGTAACATACACGCACGATGATTATCGAACGTATCCCGCAGATTAGCACGCTCACGAAGGAAGAAATGCTCGTGCTGTCGGACGAGCTTGTCTACGCGGCCACGCACCAAGGCGAGCACGTGATGAGCGACGAGGAGGTCGCTGATTTGCTGGAGAAAACGTGGGGCGAGTACCTGCGCGACCCAACGCAGGTTGTTACGCTGGATGAGCTTAAAAAGCGCATTGAAACCCAGAAGCTTGGGCAGTGAAGCGCTACGAAGTCGTTCTGGTTCGCCGTGCGGATGACCATCTATCCTCGATTTATTCGAGACTTGGTGCAGGCGCTAAAGCTGACTTGTTTTATTCACAAGTTCTCAAGCAGCTATCGATGTTGGAGAAGTATCCGGAACTCGGTCGTCCTTGCCATCAAAATTGTCGTAGATTGAACATCCCGGATTTTCCCTACGCGATTTTCTACCGCATTCACGGAAATCGTATTGTCGTGCAGGGCATCGTTTTTCTTGGCCTAAATACCGAAGAGTTGCGTCGTCGGCTCGAGTCTTGAATACGCTTACGGCTGAAACATGCTCAGTGCGGTGATGCTTTCCCAGAGGATCCAGGCCACGAGTGCGCCGACTGCGGTGAGGAGGACGACGCCTTTCCAGCCTTTGTGGATGCCGCCGGAGTCGTACTTGCCAAACGTCGCCCGCTCAAATGCACTACTGGTGAAGCGGCGAAACTGGGGCATGAGCTTGCGCCTGCCCTGTAGACGATTGCGCGCCGCCTGACGTTGACGGTGATGGTAAAGCCAGCGAAAAAAGGTTTTCAGCATTCGGGAAAAAGGAGACGATAGGGTCGCAGCGCTTGCTTATCACGTCTTAAATTTTCCGTTTCGGCAATCGCTCAACCATTTAGGCAAAATGAAAACCACGACGCAAACCATCCGGCAACTCAAGGGCAAACGGCCAATCGCTGCCGTAACGGCCTACGATTTCATCACCGCGCAGCTTGCGGCCGAATCCGGGGCGGACCTGATCCTCGTCGGTGATTCGCTCGGCAACACCGCGCTTGGTTACGAGTCAACGATTCCTGTAACCGTCGAGGCCATGCTGCATCACACGGCCGCCGTCGCCCGTGCCAAGCCCGGCGCGTTGCTCATGGCTGACGTGCCTTTTGCCGTGGCGGGTCATTCCACGGACTACCTGCTCGACGTTTGCGCACGCCTGCTCCAGCAGGGCGGAGCCGAATGTGTAAAGATCGAAGGCGGGCTCACGATTGCGCGGAAGGCTGCGGCCTTGGCTGAAGCCGGTATTCCGGTGATGGGCCACATCGGGCTCCAGCCGCAGGACGTTTTGCAACTCGGCGGTTACCGAATGTTCGGCAAAAGCGAGGCCGAGCGCGAACGCCTGGTGGCCGAAGCCAAAGCTTGGGAAGAGGCGGGTGCCTTTGCATTGCTGTTGGAGATGCTGGATGCCGAGGCAGCAGCCGAGATCACGTCGGCGGTATCGATTCCGACGGTTGGCATCGGTGCGGGGCCCGACGTGGACGGGCAAATTTTGGTTATTTCAGACCTGTTGGGGCTCAACGCCGGACGCTATCCGGGCTTCGCCAAGAAATACGTCGACCTGCGCGAAATCGCCCTGGAAGGCCTGGGCCGCTACGTCACCGAAGTCCGCGAACGGGAATTTCCGGAGTAGGAGCGCTTTTTTGAACCACTGATTACACTGATGAACACTGATCGTACGTGATGCTCTAGCCCGCTAGGGACAGCGGGCTCCACCTTTTAAAGCATGCGCAAATTCGCGGTTATTCGTGCGATTCGTGGGCCGAAGCTTACGTCACGAAAGTCGTTCGGCGAAGTCGCGGTAGCCGAATTTGCGCAGGACGCGTAGTCCGCTGGCATCGTCGAAGGTCGCGATTGCGGGCAGGGGAACGCCGTTGAAGGTCGAGGTTTTGACCATCGTGTAGTGCGCCATGTCGAGGAAGACGAGGCGCTGACTGGGCTCCAGGGGGGCGTCGAAACTGTAGTCGCCGATGACGTCGCCCGCGAGGCAGCTGGGGCCACCGAGGCGGTAAGTGTGCGCGCGTTCGCCTGGTTGTCCGGCATCGAGGATATTAGGTCGGTAGGGCATTTCGAGGACGTCGGGCATGTGGCAGGTGGCGGAGACATCGAGGATGGCGTTGGTGACGCCGCCCGCTTCCAGCACGTCGAGCACGGTGGCGATGAGCACGCCGGTGTGGATCGCGACGGCTTCGCCGGGCTCCAGATAGATGTCCAAATCGTATCGCTCGCGAAACTCCGTTACGACGCGGCACAGGCGGTCGATGTCGTAGCCAGGGCGGGTGATATGGTGCCCGCCGCCGAAGTTCAGCCACTTCAGTTTTGCCGGTCCAATGAGGTCGCCGAATTTATCTGCAAATGCGTTGGCAACGCCTTCGAGTGCGTCGGAATCTTGTTCGCAAAGCGCGTGGAAATGCAGGCCATCTAGGCCTTCGAGCGAGGTTAGACCTGCCTCGGCCATTTGTCGGTCCAACTCGGCCCGGGTGATTCCCAAACGGGAGCAGGGCCCCGCAGGATTATAGAGGTCGGTTTCGACTTCAGAGTACTCGGGGTTCACGCGCAGGCCGAGTTCCACTTTGCGAGGCAAAGCTTTCAGTGCCGGGGCGTGGCGCTGCCATTGGCGCACGGAGTTGAACACCAGCGTATGCGCGAAACGTCCAATCGTGGCGATTTCGCTTTCCTTGAACGCAGCTGAGTAAACATGGACCTCTTTGCCGAAATATTCCTCTGCGAGCAGCGCCTCGTGGAGACCGCTGGCGGTGGAACCGTCCAGATACTTGGCGAGCAGGGGATACGTCCCGTGCATGGAAAAGCCCTTCTGGGCGAGCAGCACCTTGGCACCGGTACGTTCGCGGACGGACGCCAGGATGTGGCAATTTTCCTCCAACCGGCCCAAATGGACCACGTAACATGGCGACGGTGCGTCGGCATAGGGAATGGCGCGCAGCGCGGCAAGGCGTTCAGGCGTGAGTGGCGGCGTCGGGTCTTGCATGGTGGTGGGAAACTACTACTTTACGACAAGTAACTCACGCAAGGTTTCCCGTAGCTCTTCGAGACGTTTCCGGTTGCCTCCAAAGTCGTTTGGGCCCACGCGCGATGACGACGACACCTCGACACGCTCGGGGTTATTACGGGCCTGAAACACGAGGTCGTCCTCGAAGCCGAAAGGTGGTGCGATGGCGACTGCCTGTAGCTGACTTGAGATTCGGCGGACGTAGCGGAAACGTTGATCTGTCCGGAGAAGCTCTTCGAGCTTTTCGATGACGTAGATTGCGTGGCCACGTGCCATGAAGGGCTCGATGTATTGCTCGCTGCCGACCGGTGCCTCGCTACTGACCATGGCCGGGGCGCGGTGAACCGGCGGCAATTGTGTGTAGTCCTTCCACTCCAGGTCGCTTTTCGTCTGGGAATGGTAGGCCATGACTCCCGTTACGATGGCGGCGATGCAACCAAAGAGAATGGCATACAGGGCCAGCTTTTCCCGAAAGCGCAGCGGGCGTTTCCCGGTCGGGGCAAGCCGACTGGTGAAACTCGTGGAAAACGAGGCCTGCTTTTGTTCCTTGGACGCATCGCGCCAGCGAGCCGAATTGGACTTACTGGATGAGCGGGATTTACTGCTGCGGCTGGAACTGCTTTTGCGCTTACGGGAGTGGCTCACGGGGTGGTTAGGCATCGACGGGGAGCTCAATTACCTGCCAGGGAAGGCCGCGCAAGTTGAGCTGTTCCATGAAGGGGTCGGGGTCAAGTTGCTCCATGTTCCAAACGCCGTCCTGACGCCATTTGCCGGTGACCATCATCATGCCGCCGATCATCGCCGGGACGCCGGTGGTGTAGCTGATGGCCTGGCTGGAAACCTCTGCGTAGCACTCTTCGTGGTCGCAGACATTATAAATAAATACGCGCTTCTTCTGGCCATCCTTGTAGCCAACGATGTCGCAACCGATGCAGGTCTTGCCCTTGGTGCGGGGGCCGAGCGAGGCGGGGTCGGGGAGGACTGCCTTAAGGAATTCAATCGGCGCGATTTGCTGGCCGTTGAAGTCGATGGGCTCAATGGACGTCATGCCGACGTTTTGCAGGACGTTCAGGTGCGTGATGTACTTTTGTCCAAAGGTCATCCAGAAGCGAATGCGCTTGAGGCCCTTGATGTTCTGGCAGAGGGACTCCAGCTCTTCGTGGTAGAGCAGGTAGGCGTCTTTGGGGCCGACAACGGGAAAGTCGTAAACCTGCTTCACGCTCATGGCTGGGATGACCTTCCATTCGCCTTCCTCCCAGTATTTGCCGTCCTGCGTGATCTCGCGTATGTTGATTTCCGGGTTGAAATTCGTGGCAAAATGGTGGCCGTGGTCGCCCGCGTTGGCGTCGAGGATATCGATGGTTTCGATCTCGTCGAAGAGGTGCTTTTGGGCGTAGGCGCAGAAGACATTCGTCACGCCGGGATCGAAGCCACTGCCGAGGAGGGCCATGCGGCCAGCGTCCTTGAAACGGTCCTGATAAGCCCATTGCCACTTGTATTCGAACTTCGCTTCTTCTGGCGGCTCGTAGTTGGCGGTGTCCAAGTAGTCGATACCGGCAGCGAGGCAGGCGTCCATGAGCGGCAAGTCCTGATAGGGCAGGGCAACGTTGAGCAGTAGGTCGGGCTTCTCGGCCTTGAGGAACTCCGTCATCGCGGCGACGTTATCGGCGTCAATGGCGGCGGTGCGGATCTCAACGCCTTGCTTGGCTTTGATGTCGGCCGCGATGGCGTCACATTTGGACACCGTGCGCGAAGCGAGCACGATCTCGGAGAAAACCTCGGGGGCCTGGGCACACTTGTGAGCGACGACATTCCCTACGCCGCCCGCGCCTACGATGATGACTTTTGCCATGCCGCACAGTCAGCGGATTTTCCCGCAGGATTCAAGGAAAAGGTTTTGGGAATGCGGAATGCGGAGTGCGGAGTGCGGAGTTCGGAATGGGGAGTGTGGAATGCGGAATTGGGAGTGGGGAGTGGGGAATGTAGAAGGGGTGTCCGCTGAGGGGGCGTTTAATTTGCTACGAACCAATGACCTTGCGCCGTGTAACGCAATTGGCGGCTCGGCAGACTTCTCCCAACGGACCAACGGTCCGAATCATACCAGCCCAGTCCGTAGGGCTGGGTTTTGAATGAACCAGAAAATGGTAGCGGGCCAAGGGTCCGCCTTATAATGTGAACCTCACGTAGCCGATGAGGCGGACCGTTGGCCCGCACACTATCTATCGTTGGCCGTTAGTCCCGGCCTGTGGCCTGGGCTGGTATGAGACGGGCCGTTGGCCCGTTACGACGAGCGCACACTTGCGATGCCCGGTTGGGAAGCCATTACGATGCTTTTGTTTCTCGCGAAGGCGCGAAGACGCGAAGGAAATTCCTTTGTGCCTCTGTGTCTTTGTGAGAAATTAAATTCGTGAGTTTGGCTTGGAGCAGAGGAATGCAAAGCGTTTCAGGGCTTAAACGGACGAGGGGTGGGAGCCCGCATCAAGGCCAGCACCAACGGCCCAGGTCACGGGGTTCGCGAGGCAAACAGCTTAATACGCAACTGATGTTACTGTTAGCTGGTCGACTTACTCCGG
>JBNNDZ010000255.1:0-6325 GCA_050285865.1 Puniceicoccales bacterium | reverse complement strand
GCTGGTTTTACCGTCTTCGCTCGCGCAACTGCCGTAAAAGAAGTTCATGGGCGGGCTGCCAATGAAGCCGGCCACGAAAAGGTTTTGCGGTTTGTTATAAAGGTTAAGTGGTTCGTCGACCTGCATGATATTGCCGTCCTTCATCACGCAAATACGGTCGCCCATCGTCATCGCCTCGACTTGGTCGTGGGTGACGTAGATCATCGTGGCGTCGAGGCGAGCGTGTAAGCGCGAAATTTCGGTGCGCATTTGCACGCGCATTTTGGCGTCGAGGTTGGAGAGCGGTTCGTCGAAGAGGAAAACGTCGGGTTTGCGCACGATAGCACGGCCGACAGCAACGCGTTGACGCTGGCCGCCGGAGAGCGCCTTGGGCTTACGTTCCAACATGGTGGTCAGGCCTAGGATTTCGGCGGCTTCATCCACCCGGCGCTTGATTTCTTCGCGGGGAGTCTTGAGCAGTTTTAGTCCGAAGGCCATGTTGTCGAAAACCGTCATGTGCGGATAGAGCGCATAGTTTTGGAAGACCATCGCAATGCCGCGGTTTTTGGGTTCGACGTCGTTCATGATCGTGTCGCCAATTTTCAACGTGCCGCCGGTGATGTCTTCCAAGCCTGCGATCATGCGCAGGGTGGTGGACTTGCCGCAGCCAGACGGGCCAACCAGCACCATGAATTCCTTGTCGCGGATATCCAGGTCGATCCCTTTAACGGCGTGAAAGGCGTCCTTTTTCCCGGAGCTGTAAGTCTTATCGAGTTTGCTGAGCGTTACGGTGGCCATTGCTAATTGAAAAGGAGAGGGGTGGGATTGCGGTGTGAAAAGAGTTGAAACGGGTTAGCCTTTGACGGCTCCGGCGGAGAGTCCTTTGACAAAGAACTTCATTGAGAACAGGAAGATGATGAGCAGCGGCACGGAGCTGATGGCGTAGCCCGCCATGAGTTGGCCATACTGCTTAACGTATTCGCCATCGAGGCGGAACAGACCGACGGGGATCGTGAGTAACACGTCGTCGCGCAAGAGCAGCAGCGGTAGGATTGTGTTATTCCAGGAGCCGAGGAAGTCCATGATACAAGTCACCGAGATAATCGAGGCAGACAGTGGCAGAATAATGTGGCGGATTTGTTGAAGGTGACCCGCGCCATCGATTTGGGCGGACTCAAATAGTTCCTTGGGAATGTCTTCGATGAAATTTCGCAGGATAAATACGCCCGCAACCTGCCCGCCAACGGATGCCATGAGCACGAGTGCCCACAGGTTATTGATGAGCTCCATGCGGCGCAGCAAATCGAAGAGGGTCACGAGTGCGGCGACTGTGCCGGGCAGGAACATCGTCGCCATAATCAGGTAAAAGATGATGTTCTTGCCGGGGAAGTCGTATCGGGCGATGGCGTAGGAGCACATCAGCACGATGACGAGCGTGATGGTCGTTCCAAGGAAGGAAACGAAAATGGAGTTACAGATGTAGCCGCTGACGTTGTCCCATCCCACGGCCCAGTTCTCCCACTTCCAATCAGCAATGGAATCAAAGAACCAGGGGTTCATGAGGAACTGCTCGTTGCTCTTGAAGCTGACCACCAGCATCACGTAGAGCGGGAAGAAGGCAGTCATGATAATGAACAACAAGTAACTGTGCTTAACGGAACTTGCTAATTTGTTCTTGAGGCTTGCTTGCATCGCAGGGAAAGGGCTGGGGTTACTTGTCTACTTTGACGTATTTCTGATATACAATCGTCAGCAGCAGGATGATGACGAAAAGGACCATGCCGAGGGCGCAGGCGTAGCCGAAGCGTCCGTCGGTGAAGGCAGAACTGAACATATAAAGACCGGGCACCATCCCCTTGCCGCCGGGGCCGCCGTCCGTGCCCAGCAGAATCAGGAACATTTCGTAAGTGGTCAGTGTGCCAATGGTCATGAAAATCAGGTTAATGCGGACCTGTGTCATGATGAGTGGTAGCTCGATCTTGAAAATCATGCCCAGGGGCGAGACGCCATCGAGCTGTGCGGCCTCATAGACATCCTGCGAAATATTTTGCAGACCCGAGAGGTAGATGAGCACGCCGACAGTGCCGATCCATGGGAAGCCCCAAAACAGGATGGCAGGAATCACGAGATCCCGGTTGCCCAGCCAGGCTGGAGCACCATTGGCGAATTGCTCGATTGGCTCTGTCCAGATATTCCCAAACAGGATGAACAAGATGCCGGTGCCAATTAATCCGAGGGTAATGCCGATGACGATTGGGCGGCTTGTGTAATCATCCATTTTCGCACGGATGATTTCTCGTATGGCAAAGGCGGCTAGAATGAAGGCAGGTGCGCGCCACAACTCATTGGAGAAAACCATTGTGGCACCCAGGATGAGGAATGGCCATGCAATCCAACTGGAGCCCAAGCGGCGCGCGCAGAGAAACATCCACACGATGGCGACACCGATCACGGTGAATACGAGTGCTTCGGTGGGTTGACTCATCAGGCCGAATAGCGAGGCGATTGGCACTATTGAGGCACCCGCGAGTATCATTGCGTAGTCGCCCCATCGGCTTGGGTGTTGGTCTTGTCGGTTACATGCGGTGAAAATAAATGCGCCTAATACAATGATCCCGCCTACGCCACCGAATACAGGATTGAGCACACCGAGTTCGATGGGGCGGAGGATATTGGCGATTGCGGGCATTGTGGTGTCCATCCAATTCAGAACGTGCATGCCGCCACTGATATTGAGGAATCGGTTCACTAAGCCGAAGTCCGGATCGTAAAAGCTTTTCCAGATCAACAGGAATACCATCCCTGGAATGATCATGGGCACGACAAAGCATACCTGGTAGATGTAGCGAGTGCGGTCATTCTTAACCCGGTTCAATGCGATTGCCGCCAGGATGCCCGGCCACATTTTTACAAGGTTTGCGACCAACAAAATTCCGACCAGTTTGAATGACTGCCAGAACTGCGGATCGGAAAAGGCTTCCTTGAAATTGCGCAGGCCAACAAACTCTTCAACCGTTGGTGGCTGCCAGCGGAAGAACGACATCAGGAATACATCGATCTTCGGGTAGTAGCTGAAGATTAGCAGTGAAACTGTGGTCGGCAGGACCAGCAGGTAAAGGGCTAAGAATAGCTTACTTTTCTGGAGCAGGCGGGACTTTAGCTTCGCCGCGCTGTCGCTGTTGTGCGCCGGGGTTGTGGTGTTCGGTTGCATGTGCGGGGGGACTCGAAGCTGATTATTGGTATTCAGGGAACGTCTTTTCAGGGTAAGTTTCACGCCACCAGCGGCGGATGTGCACCCCTTCGTCGCGGATCAAATTATTGTAGGTATTGGCGCGTTCGCGTTCGGCTGCCTTTTCCGAACCTAGGAGCGCACTGAGACGCTCGACTGATATCGCGCGACCCGCAGCCAGGGAGGTGTCCTGTTCGGCTTGCAATCGGTCTTTCCAAGACCGGTCAATCCCGATGGTCGGGTTTTGCAAAGTCTCATCGATGTTTTTGGCCATGTCTTCGTAGCTGATGTCGCCGGACTTGTAGAGTTTGACTTGGGATGACCAAGCGTTGCGCACCGTGCTGGGTAGGGAAGTGGCAATGAGGTTGATTGAGAAATTCTTCGGCATGCCATCCGTCGTCGGGGCGAAATCGCGAACAGCCTCTGGCAGTCGAGTCCGCGTGATGACTGGGAGCCAGCCCGCCCGACGATTGAATTCCTCGTTTATCCGGTGCGATGAAATGAACATCAGGAAGTCCAATGCCCAATCGAAATTCTTGGTCTGTTTGTTGATGGCAAAGGGTACGCCGCCCTTGGCATCGGCTTCCGATACGCGCATGGTGAGTAGGTCTGCCCAGCGTTCGTCCGGGGCAGGGAGCGGTTCAGGTGCGATGGTGACATCGAAGCGGTCTTCTGGATTTTCGCGCGCGCTAATTCCCTGATAAATACTGGTGGCATCCCAACCGCCGGTTGCAAGGATTGCGGCTTTGCCTAAGACAAAGCGACGCTGTGCCTGTTCGCGGTCCAGACCAAGATATCCTTGTGGGTAGAACTTGGTGAAGGCGTCGATGAACTGGTAAAATTCCTTGAGCATCGGACTGTCGAAATTCCACACGCCTGTGCTGTATGCCGCGAGGGTCTCGAGTGAGTCCAGTTGAGTGCCGGTTTCCAGGTCCATCTCTTGCCAGAGTGCGGAGAGAAACTCACTCGCATACATGTTTACGATATCATTGACGACATAGTTGCTAGCTGAGATCGGAGCCGTTTTATCCTCACCAATGGACTTGGTATAAGCCTCGACGGCTGAGCAATACAGGTACAGCTGCCCGAGGGTTTGTGGGATTTCGTCGTTTTGGAGCCAGGCGATGCCTGCGGCTTCCGGCAGCATGCCTTTCGGGTTTTCATCTGATCGCCAAATCGCCTGCATCCAGTCGGGTTGCGGGTCTTCGGCCGCGACTTTTGCCGCATAAGCTTTGGAATCGTGTAGCAGGCTTAAGTTGTAGATCAAACGAATGCCACCCCAAGTGCTAACTGGAATTGCATAGTAGTCGCTTAGCTCTTCTTCGTAGCCTCCTTGCAGACCGTCGAAAAATGTTTCTTTCCAGCGAATTTCCGCAAGGTGTTTGGAAAGTTTGGGGTCAAGGCCCTCAACTTGATACTCCGGTGCATTATAGGGGTTTGGCTCTTCAGTGTAGCCGCCTAATGGCGTGTAGAACTTTGCTAATGCATTGCCCTTAATGAGTTCGGATTGGCGCTTCACGGCGATATCTGGGGCGGTTCCACTGATGAGGTGGACGTTCATGAATTGATTATATACGCGCTCAGAAATCGGTGTTTGCTCCACGCGGATACCCGCCTCTTGGACGTGGGGCTGCGCATTGTATTCATCCATCACCCACTGTAGGCCTTCGCGAAAACCAGGCTCTAGCTGCCAGTGTGCAACACGGACAACTCCTGGCGCGTCCTCGGCTTCGCCATTACCCAGGTTTTGTGAGACGATGGCAAAACGAACGGCACTAACGATGAATGCGCCGAGCAGGAAAATAACCGCGATCCAATTGGAATTGAACTTACCTAATTTCATTTTTGGCTCCGTATGGATTTATTCGCGTCCCAAGCCAAGGTCAGGCGGTTCGGGCACGGTGATGTTGGCTTCGGGGTTGGCATCGGCAATCGCTTTCACGCGTTCGCGGGCGACGGTGCCATAAAAACTGCGTGGATATTCTCGCACGATTATGGAAAAGTTCTCGGCTGCGATGAGCGGCTCACCAGCTTCTTCGGCTAGCAGGCCAAATTGCCACAGCGACATATCCGCGTCGGCCGGTCGGGGGAATCCGGTATCTTTCGCCAGTTGATAATGGGTTAAAGCGCTGGCGGGATCGTGGAGATAGAATGCTTCGATTTGAGCCGTATACTGAGCCATTACTCCCAGCCAAGGGGAGTCCGGCTGAGCTGCCATTTCTACTTCCAGCAACTTTACAGCTTCACGGATCGATGCCTCGTCGAACGTTTGCACCAGAGTTTGGGCAAGGTAAAGAGTCGCCCGCGCGGACATTTCCGTTTGGGGGAATTCTTCACGCACCTGACGGTAATAAGCTTGGGCGGCGGGGACATCAGTATTGTCATTGCGGTAGTTTTTGACTTCTGCGATGCGGCCCAGGTCAAGCAATGCGCTGGCGGCGAAATCCGATTCGGGTGCTGCTTCAACGACTGCACTCAAGTATTCGACGGCTTCGTTGATGGCGATCTCGGATGGCGGAGTGAGGTGCCAGGCGGCAATGCCCAAGCTATAAGTAGCGAGCACCCAGTTCGGGTCATCTTGATCCAGGCTGGGTTGGATTTCCCCCAATCGCTCGTAGGCCGTGTCGAAGTCGAACACACGCAATGCCTCAACGCCCGCATTTACTTGGGCTTCTGGACTATGGTCAGTTGCATTGGAACCGCCTTTACCGCAACCGGTCAGAGTGAGCAGAACGGTCAATACGGCAATCGGCCAACAGCAATGGCGCAACGGGGGTATGGGAATCATGTTATATACCTATAGAAAGGGCAAGGGGGGAGGATGAATACCACAATTGATGCACAACAATTTTTGTGGCAAGTATAAAATATCGGCACTCAGCATTTCATTGTTGGCTGCTGCAGATTACGAATTCATGACCTTGCTGCTTCCTGTTTTACCGAGCAAATGCGACAGAAAGAATACAATCTTTCCGTTTCTCATGCTGTAACCGCACAAAAAAGATTACCAGTTTGCGACGTCCGATGTCGAAAATATCAGGCCAGCAAAAATTCCCCGCGTTGAGGCGAGGTATTTGAAGAAACTGACTGTGGCCTGATCAGCTGGTTAACGACGGT
>JBNNDZ010000254.1:0-4175 GCA_050285865.1 Puniceicoccales bacterium | reverse complement strand
GAAGGACCCGACCGCCCACGCTGAGATGCTCGTCATCACCAAAGCCGCAAATGCAATTGGCGATTGGCGGCTCAACGAGTGCCGCCTTTACGTGACCAAGGAGCCCTGCCCCATGTGCGCGGGTGCCAGCATTATGTCCCGGCTAAAGGAGGTCGTTTTCGCCGTCCCTGACCCTAAGATGGGTTACCTTGGCGGCGTGCTCGAAGCGCATTCCACGCCAACGCTCAATCACCGGCTCAGCGTCCGGAGCGGCATCCTGGAAGACCCATGCCGCGAGCTTATTCAGGCCTATTTCCGTCTTAAGCGCATTCGCGCAAAAGAACCGGAAGGCAATTAAATTGGGCAGCCGGGCGCATCTGCGCACGCCCGGCCGACTCAATGAAAAACGAGGCTTAGCCCATTACTTCTTCAGGCGAGAAGAAGCGCTTAATTTCGATTTCAGCGGCATCAATGCTGTCGGAAGCGTGGCAGACGTTGATCATGACGCTCTCGCCCATGTCGCCGCGAATCGTGCCCGCGGGTGCCTTGCTGGAGTCCGTCGGCCCAAGCAACTTGCGCACACGCTCGATAACACCATCGCCCTTGAGCACCAACATGATCACCGGACGTGAGCTCATGAAGGCTTCGATTTCCGGGAAGAATGGCTTGTCGGCCACGTGCGCGTAGTGTTCGCGCAGCGTCGCGGCGGGAAGCTTAGCCATCTTGCAGGCAACGATTTCAAAACCGGATTCAGCGAAACGGTCGAGCACCTTGCCCCACAGTTTTTTCTTCATGCAGTCCGGTTTGAGAATGATAAACGTCTTTTCCATGGGTTGTTTCTTAAGTTAAACCGCGCAAATTGCCACCCTTCCCCCCGGGTGACAAGGCCTTATTGTCGTTGTTGCTTTTCAGTCCTTGGTGGCTGGTGCCTAGAGCTTGGTGCTTGGTTAATTGAGGGCGTGGCCTCAGCATTGGAATGCAGCAGCCTATTCTTCGTAGCCGCGAGCGTGAGCTCGT
Organism: Puniceicoccales bacterium; assembly: GCA_050285865.1. Taxonomy (GTDB): domain Bacteria; phylum Verrucomicrobiota; class Verrucomicrobiia; order Opitutales; family Cerasicoccaceae; genus Cerasicoccus. The sequence continues at coordinate 3,179 of JBNNDZ010000254.1, read as the reverse complement.
GGATTGACACCACTGCCGTGCAGGTCCACGAACTAACGTTCGCGGCTACCGACAAGTACGTCTCCCAATCAGCGATCGACTAAGACTCAAAACAGAAAACCGAGAACAGAAAACCGAGAACCGAAAACTGAAAACCAATCAGCCCAATCGGTCGGTGGCGACGTGATACTGCGGGTCTTCGGACATGTTGACCTCCACCATGTCGCCCGCCTTGTCGAGCAGCTTGCGGCATTCCGGGGAAAGGTGCGTCAAGTGGAGGCGCTTGCCGAGGCTACGGTATTTTTCCGCAAGTCCATTGATCGCCTCCAAACCGGACTGGTCATAAACCCGCGTATAATAGAAATCGATCACAACGTCTTCCGGGTCTTCGCGGGGATTAAAGAGCTCCTTAAATGAAGCTACCGAAGCGAAAAACAATGGCCCATGCAGTTGGTAAACCTTACTGTCCCGCTCATCGGTTTTCAATTCGGCACCGAGGTGGGTGGCGTGCTGCCAAGCGAAAACCAGAGCAGAAATAATCACGCCGATGATGACCGCCGTAGCGAGGTCATGCATGATGACGGTGTAGCCCGCGACCACGACCATGATGAGCACATCGCTGGCCGGAATCTTGCGGAAGGTCTGCAAGCTGGCCCATTCGAAGGTGCCGATAACCACCATGAACATAACGCCAACCAGTGCCGCCATCGGAATCATTTCAATCCAGCGTGCGAGCGCCACCACGAAGAGCAGCAAACAGACGGCGGCCGTGATGCCCGAGGCGCGACCACGTCCCCCTGAATTCACATTAATCAGCGACTGCCCAATCATCGCACAGCCGCCCATGCCACCAAATAGACCACAAACGACATTCGCCAGACCTTGACCAAAGCACTCGCGATTACCGCGTCCGCGCGTTTCGGTGATCTCGTCGATGAGGGTCATCGTCATCAACGATTCAATCAAGCCCACGCCGGCCATGGTGACCGCAAACGGCAAGATGATCCACAGCGTTGCCCAGGTGAGCGGCGGCAAAATGTCATATTGTTCATCGAGGAAAAAGAGTTTGGGCAAACCGGCGCTGATTCCAGTGCCCTCCGCTGTGGCGGCGGCAACGGCTTCGTCGATTTGCGCTTGCGAAGCATCTTCTCCCAGATCCGCCCAGGCCTCAGCGGTGGCCGTAGCAACGGTGTTCGTGGTCAACATGTCGCCCACGGTGAGCAGTGCGTTGGGCTGGTTCTGCGGCTTCCACGACTCCGGCGCGGCCTGGTTAATAGCGATTGAAAGGCCAGTGACCACCAGAATTGCTGCCAACGAGGCCGGCACGGCGCGGGTAATTTTCGGCAAAAGCCAGATGATAAGCATCGTGAGCGCGACTAGGGCCAGCATCAGCCAAAAGCCAGGGCCTTGCAGAAAAACGAGCGCACCGCTGTCATTGATCGTCTTAAAGCTGCCAAATTGCGCCATGAAAATCACAATCGCCAGACCGTTGACAAAGCCCAGCATGACCGGGTGTGGCACCATGCGGATAAATTGCCCCAGCTTGCCCATTCCCGCCGCGATCTGAATGATGCCGCACAGGATTACCGTGGGAAACAAATATTCCACGCCGTGTATCGCCACCAGCGACACCACGACGACCGCCATGGCACCGGTTGCCCCGGAAATCATGCCCGGTCGGCCGCCAAAGACCGCCGTGAGCAGTCCCATGAAAAATGCGGAATACAGACCGATAATCGGCGAGACACCCGCGACGAATGCAAACGCGATTGCCTCCGGCACCAGCGCCAGGGCCACAGTGAGCCCCGACAACAGATCGTCCTTCAAGTTGGCCGTGCGTTGACGGAAAAAATTTAACATAACCCTTCTTTCGTTCACCTCCACCGGGGGCACGACGGGGCATTAACAAGCAAAGGGCCGAGGTAGATAAGGACTGCTTACCCGCGTGTAAAGGTTTAAACAGCAGGCGCGCTCAACGATCGCGCGTGGTCTTGTAATGGCGGGGGACGCGTTTGGTGATCGAGCAAAAGACCTCCCAGGGGATGGAATCGGACCATTCCGCGAATTCGCCAACGGTGATTTGTTTGCCGGGTTGCCCGCCAATGAGCGTGACCACGTCACCCGGAGCGGCGTCGGGTAAATCCGTCACGTCGGCCACGATCTGATCCATCGTCACCCGTCCGAGGACTGGGCAACGTTGGCCGCGAATGAGCACAAACGCGTGATTGCTGGCGGACAGCGGCACGCCGTCACCATAGCCCGCCGTCAAGACCGCGATACGGCTGCGGCGGCGCAGCTTGTGCGTTTGACCGTAGCTGATCGGCACCCCGGATGGCAGGTCCTTTACGATGCCGATACGGGTGTGAAAACTGAGCACGGGCTCCGCCTGAATCCGGTCGAGGAGTGACCCGCGGTAAGGCGCATGGCCGAACTGAAGCAGGCCAACGCGCACGGCATTAAACGGGCTATCCGGGGTCAACGTATCAATGCCAGCACTGTTGTCCGCGTGAATCAGCAAACGCCGATCCATTAGGCCGGGAAGCTTCTCCAGCAGTTGCAGGAAGCGCTTGCGCTGCAACAGCGTGTATTCCGGGTCGCTGTCAGCACTGGAAAAATGTGTGTAAACGCCTTCCAGCATCACATGCTTTGCGTTGCAAAGTTCATCAAACAGCGGCGCTGCTTCAGTATGCCAAACGCCGAGCCGGCCCATACCGGTATCGACCTTTAAATGGACGCGCACGGGACGCCTCGCTTTGCGGCCAAGCTTTTCCAACCGCGCCAGTTCCTCACTCGTGGAAACCGTGGCGATGCAATCGTAGTCGAGCAGGTAAGGCTCCTCTTCGGGCAAAACAGCCCCCAGCACCAGGATGGGCCACCCTGCCCCGATCTCACGCAATTCGGCAGCTTCGAAGACATTTGCGACCCCAAAAGCATCGGCACCACACTGCATCAGCCGGGCCACCGTTTGCGGCATGCCGTGACCATAGGCGTCGGCCTTCACCACCGCCACGTAGCGAATATGCGACGGCAGCGCCGCCCGAATTTTCCCAAGGTTACGCTCCAACGCGGCGAGATCGATCTCTGCCCAGCAACGATGCGTGGAACCATTCATAGCAAAAATCGTGACGCGAAACTCCCGCTGCGACGAGTCAAAATACGAGCCTTACGCACGGTGCCGGTCGGCCGTCCATTTTTTAAAT
>JBNNDZ010000253.1:0-4475 GCA_050285865.1 Puniceicoccales bacterium | reverse complement strand
GGCCCCCTACAAGCAAGGCGACAATCCAATGCCGTTCTTTGTGCGTTTCCAGTATTTGTTCAGTATGTATAAGGGGCCGCGGACGACATCTTTGACTAATGATGTTTCCGATGGTCCGGAGACAGCGGACATGACTCCTGCGGGGATTCCGCAAAATTTGCAGAGCGTTGATCCTATCGTTTACATGATGGTTCATCCGGTGTTTTACCTCTGGAACCCGTACAACGTTACGTTCGAAATGCCGGCGGATAACCTGGCATCGCTGACATTCAAGACAACTTTTCCCACGATGGAGTTTTCCTTTGATGGGGGGTCCCATTACAAGCCCTGGTCGGAAATCTTTTGGGAATGGGCGGGTACGCTAATCGCATTGGAAATGCCGAATCGCAGTGGCGGTCAAAGCATTATCATTCCGCCAGGCGAGATGCGCGTTCTAGCTCTTGGCGAGCAATTCAACCGCGTGGAAAATCGTCTTTACCTTTTCTGGGAGGATAAGGATGCGATATACGGCACTGCTTCGCGAGGGGAGGGTTCACGGAATCAGCCCTTGGTAAAAGGATTCAATGAAGGGGTGCTCGGTTTGTTTTCTCCGGATCTGCGCGGGGGGGATGTTAACGGTTATTCGCAGCCGAGTAACGTGCTTCCGGCCACGGGGAATTTGCAAATCAATGCGCGTTTTAATACCACGGCGACGGGAATGATTACCAAGAATAATCTGGGAACTGAAAGCAGTGGGCAGATTCAAAATGTAGGCGTCTATCAAGTGGATGCGACAACTCCTCTGGAGGATACCTTTTTCCAGACGGAATATGAATCCAGCAGTTTCGCCGCCGCGAACTTGCCGACGGTCCTCGACGGAGCGGGCTCATTTACGGGCATGCAGCCGCTGTTTGTCATGGACTATTCACTGCGTGCTTTTCTGGATGACCCTTACCCGGGAAAGCTGGGACTGTTTGCTGACCTGGATAACCGTTATTACTACTCAGACTCCGCAACTGATGTTGATCTGGCGACGGCTCCTTTCGCGCTTTCGTTTAAGGAGATTGAAAGCCTGGACGACTATCAGCGATTTGATCCGACGACAGGCAAGGCGTTCTTTCAACACGGATCGGACATTGTTTTTTCGGTCATTGCTGACGAGATCCCGACCGCGCCGATGGTATCGCTGGCTCAATTGCAGCACGGTCCGTTTGGCCGTGATGTTACGCACCCGGCCCTTCAGTTCGACAGCCATATCGGGAGCGATGTTTTCAGTGGTGGAGTGACTTCGGCGAGTTATCCGAAGCGCGACATGGCACCTCAGTTTAACCGGCCAATTGGCAATGCGTTTGCGCATCCCGAGTTGCCAGTTAATCGAATCGGGGATGGCGCTTACGGCTTGGACTTGCCGTTCGTCCTGAATGACACGCTGTTTGATGGTTACTTCTTTTCGGGAATTGCCAATCAGAGTGGACCGCTTTCCGGTGATGATCGTACGGCGGCAGCGTATCTTTCGGATATCTTGGATGGAAACGATGAGCTACCCAATTCTCGCTACGCGCTGACATTGCCGGCGGATGAAACCGCTGAGGAGCGGCGTGACGCTTTATTACTCAACGGCGACACGCTGCGCGATCAGGCGTTTGAACGGATTGCGGCCTACATTCAGGTGGAGGGCGGCTTTAACGTGAACTCCACATCGGTTGAGGCCTGGAAGGCGTTGCTCGGTGGGTTGCGGGATCGCGAAATCCTTCACACGAATACGCCCGACGCCACGGAGGACACAACGATTCAGTCCGATCTTGTGACGGAAGGAGCCATTGTGTTGTCAAACTCGCTGCCAGGTGCAACCGCAGCAGAGTCTGTTTCGCAGACGGAAATGATCTCCACTTTATGGAATGGTTTTCGAGCTTTGAGCGATCATCAGATCGGTCTACTGGCTGAAGCGATGGTGGAAGAGGTTAAGGCGCGTGGTCCGTTCCGGTCTATCAGTGAGTTCGTCAATCGCGAGGTTTCCAATCGCTCAGGTTACAATCAGTATGGTGCGCTACAGTCGGCGATTAATGCTGCAAGGATTAACCTCGAGTCAGATGAGCCACGCATCGATCGGGCGTTGGAAAGTCAGTATGACAGTTATCCCAACGATGCTGTGACCTTGGGTGGTTTTACTCCGGCACCAGTGAACCCGGAGGCCCTGCAGGGGGATAAGTCGGAGGGGATGCCGGGCTATATCATGCAGGCTGATTTATTGCGCCCGCTGGCACCGATTATTGCCGCCCGCTCCGATACATTTGTCATCCGTGCCTACGGCGAGGTGAGTCGCTTTGGTGAGCGGAAGGCTACCGCGATTTGTGAAGCAGTCGTCCAGCGTAAGATTGACTATATTGAGCCGGATGAAGTGTCGGGAGCACGTTTGGAGCCGTGGGATGTTCCATCCGAGTCGACCCATCCAATCAATTATCAATATGGCCGACGATTTGAAATCGTAGAGTTTCGCTGGCTCGATACTGACAGCTAATTATTTATTTCGATGAAAAATTTCCTTCTTTGCGCACTCGTTTGCACGTGCCTCAGCCATGGCTTGTTGGCAGGGCAATTTCGTATCCTTGGCTTGGATCAAATCGATGGGCTGGAGGAGCTTTATTTTGTCCAGAATGGTGAAGTGAAATCGGCCTTCGTGTCATCACGGTATCCGACGGAGAAGTTTGATATTCCCCAGAGTTTACGGGTTAGTTTCTTCGCAACTCCGCCCAAGCCTGACCTGACGCAGCGTCCGGTGCTAACCTTGGATTTCCCTAATGCGGGCACGGATTACCTGGCTTTGCTGCGGATCACTTCAGCGAGTGGTGTTGAGGCTTATACGCCGATTTACCTCGATGATAGCGATCGCAATTTTCCGCGCGGTAGTGCGATGATTTGTAACTATACTCTACGCACGATTGTGGCACAAATTGATGGTGATTTAGTCAAGCTGCCCAGTGGGCAAACCGATGTGATTCAGCTCAGTAAGAATGGTAAGGACCAATTCAATGGCGGCGTAAAATTTGCAGCTGAGTTTGATGGCACCGGCAAGGTGTTCTCCATCAGCTCTTGGTATGTTTCACCTTCAACCAAGATCTTCTGCCTGATTTACCCCGATGAGTATGGGCAGCCTTTGGTGCGCCGGGTGCGTTTGACTGCAGGTGAAGCGTAGTTATCGACTTTAGTTCGTCCGGGCGAAGCTGGGGCCGGAGAGACTGATGAATTTGCTTTCGTGACCGATCTCTGCGGTCAGCTGTTGTTCGCCTTCGGTGCTGAGGGGCGTCATCTTGAAGATTGGCAGGACTGGGCGGCCGTCGTGTGAGGTCGGGTATTGCTTGCCCTGCTCTTCGACGAGCAGGTAGGTCGAGAAGTGACCGCCGGGACGTTCGCCAATCAAGATTTCGATCTCCAACTGTTGGCCCTGGCGGGCGGAAATCCAATCGCCGACCGCCAGCGCACCGTTCCCGATGGGAAACTTGCGGTTGAGATCGGGTGCATCGGAGCGCCATTCGGTGTATTCGCCTTCGTGAAAGGAGCCATCGAGGACGATGCGATTTTTTGCACGGACAATCAGGACGTCGTCCGCGAAACCCCAGAAGCGAAACTTGCCGCTGAAGGGCATAGTGATGGTCCCTTGATAATAGGCAAGCCACTGGGACGGTTGGACTTCCTTGGCGACACCAAAGGCAGCCGGGGCTTCGTCTGCCTTCCGATGCGGTATCAGCAGGGTGGAGGCAAACAGGGTTCGTTCGGCGCGATAAAAACGTTTTAACTGCGAGTGTGACCATGAGCCGTCAGTGAACGTGCGAACGACTTCGGCGTAGTCGACCTCCTTGGGGCTGCGGTCGGGTGTCTGTTTCAGGTCAAAGAACTCGCCCTTTAATTCGAAACCATCGGACTGTGTGCTGCCAAATAGTGAGGCAAAGCTTTCCGTGGGCAATTGTTGGGCGGCAAAATGTAGTCCACCGCCTGGACCGAAGCCCCCCATGCTGACGCGGCTGTTCGGGTTTACCACGGTGATGTCCACGCTTTCGATGTCGACCATCTGGACTTTTTGCACGGCTATGCGTGCCTGCGATGGTTTGATCGACGATTTGGAAATGGTGACTTTGATCGGGCGGGGCGGAGGCGGCGCAGCGCTTGGCGGGGCCTCCATGCTCGGTGCGTGCGGTTGAAGGGTGTCCCAGATGGTCACCCCACCCAATATGGCAAGTGCGGCTACATGGAGGGCGAGGCTGGCAACTAGAACGACGACGTATGGCGAACGGCTACGGGAAACTTTGCTCATATTTGAAGGTGCAAATTAATGCAACTATGTGGGGCGTTTTTGTGAGGGGATTTTATGAAGGGGGATTTTAGCGACGTGTGAACTGCATCCGGTTCAGCGTGGCGCGCTGATCGCACTTGAGGCGAACCAGGTAATTTTCTGCGACTACCTGTTCAAACAGACGGCGGTTGTCAGGGGATCGATGAAT
>JBNNDZ010000252.1:0-7810 GCA_050285865.1 Puniceicoccales bacterium | reverse complement strand
CGTTGTCTTGTTTTATTCCACGTTAGGCGGTAGTTGGGCGGTAATGGCGTCGGACTTTGTGCAAGGGCTGATCATGGTAGGCGTATCGGTGCTGGTGTCGATTTTCTGCCTGGTCGAGTTGGGCGGATTCAGTGGCCTGATCGAGCGGCTCTCCGCGCCGGAAAACCGCGAATGGATCAGCCTCGTAAAGCCCGAGGGTGCCTATCCTGGCAGCCAATACACCTGGGCCTGGCACATTGCGATGGCGGTCAACATGCTCTTCGCATTCCTCTCGCTTGACGCCGCGCCGCGCTATTTTGCGGTCAAGGATGGGCGCGAAGCCTCCCGCGCCGGGCTCCTTGCATTCCTGCTTTACTCTCTGGGCTTGTTCATCTTTTTCATTCCACCGTGGACCGCCCACCTGCTTTACGCGGACCAGGTGGGCGGTTTTTCAGGCATTAAGGCGGCGGAATCATCCTACGCCGTCACCTGCCTGAACGTCCTGCCCAACGGCCTGATCGGCCTGGTTATCGTCGCCATTTTCTCCGCTACGCTAAGTTCGATGGATGTGGGGGTAAATCGCAACGCCGCCATGATCGTGAAGGACATTTTCCCGCCTCTCTTCCGCGCGTTCGGTGCCAGCGAACTCCTCAAGCGGCGCGAGCTGCTGATTGCGCGAGTGGTGTCTGTCGTGCTAGGGCTGATGTCGATCGGCATCGCGCTATACTTCACCGGGCAGAACGGAATGGGCATGTTTGAGACCGCGAACCTGATTGGCGCGATGATCACGCTGCCGATGCTGATCCCTATGCTTCTCGGGCTTTTTGTAAAGAAGGCCCCGCCGAGCGCCGCGCTGTGGAGCGTGGGCATCGCGCTATTGCCGTCGCTCATTGCCTTCAAGGCCAGCCACTTCGACGGCGAACCCTGGTCGTTCCAAAAAATTTTGGCTTGGGTGGTGGTCGCCGGCGTCAGCAGTTTCCTCGCCTCTACCTTGTTCTGGCGCAAGGTCAATAACACCGACCGCGAGCGCGTGAACATCTTTTTCCAAAAGATCCACACGCCAGTCGACTTCGCGAAAGAAGTTGGGGAGGCGGGCGATGCGAACTCCGCCGCATCGTTTGTCGGCATCGTGTCGATTACGATTGGTGCGCTGCTCCTACTGCTATTGATCGTACAGGACAGCGTGCGCGGCTACGTCGCGGTGATATCGCTGAGCGTGTTCCTAATCGCCGTTGGGGGCCTCCTCTACGGGCTGTCACGCAAGTCAATAAAGCGTCTGACCCGCCCGTAAATAAAACGCTGCCACCCTCTTCAGTCCTGCCCACTACACTCGAAGAAACCGAAATAAAATAAAGCATATGATGACTCCAAAAACTACCCTGGCCGCCGCCCTGCTTCTCGTCGCAACGCTGGTCCACGCCACGACCACTTTTTCCGCCGGTTATGAAGACGGTTCGCTGGACTCCGGCTACACGGACCTGGAGCTCCAGATGGCTGAAAGCTTCTCGCTGCAAAACGTCACAAACGTGCATCGTGAAGGCGAGCATTCGCTAAAGTCTTACCTGCGCTATGGCGACGTGACCCACGGCGGTCCGCGCGCGGAAACCTACTCCGGTCGCGAAGCTGGCACGCTAGCCAGTATCGGCGAAACGAAGTATTACGGGTTCAGCATTTACATCGTCAGTTCGTGGGAGTTTGACGACGTAAACGAAGACATTGTTTTCCAATGGTACGCCTTGCGCGATCCCTGCGAAAACCAGCACAAGTCGCCAGCCATGTTTCTTGCCATCAAGCGCGATGAATGGGTGCTCCGCATCAACGCCGACCCCAACCCCTGCACGATGAATAATAACCCGCCCATCAAAGACCAAATTACGCTGGGCACAGTCGAGACCGGGCGCTGGTTGGACTGCGTGGTCAAGGTCCACTGGTCGTATGGCAACGACGGCTTTGTCGAAGTTTGGACCAAGACTAATACCGAGCCAGCCTACACGCAGGTCCTCCTTCGCGACGGGCCCAACTGCTACAACGACGAGAATCCCATTTGCCTGAAATGGGGCATCTACAAGCCCAGTTGGAACAACGGCCCGACGGCTGTCGACAAGCGATCCGTCTGGCACGACGCCATCCGTGTCGGTGACAGTTTCGCCGAGGTCGAAGTGCAGCCATAAGGCACTTTGATTAGGAATCCCGTATCCTGAATGTCCCGGTCCACCGCCTCCTGCAACTGACGGTAGAGCTGTGTGCTGGCCCGGTTCACTTGGGAGAGGTCGGTAACCTCTGTTTGGACCGTAATCGAATACTGATGTGAAGAATACTGCGGCAAGCCCAGGTTCTTCGAGTAGTTGGCTTCCAATGTAATCGCCATCCGTGTTCCTTTCCTTGCGACCCCAAAAATAAAAGCCCGGCAAACGGGGTCGTGTCTGTCGGGCCTTTGATAGCAAGCGTGTCCTGCCATCATGGATATATAACGCAGGATAGGCGATTATTGCAGGGCAGGGGGGGGCGCGGTGGTGGATGCCGGGGTTCCAGGGCAACTTAATCTCCGTCAACAAAGGCGGCGAAATCCAAGGCATCCAAGAAACCGTGTTGGTAAATGACTCGCTGGGAGCGCTCCTGGTAGAAGGACATTACCTTCTCGTGCTCGCCCATTAACTTGCGCACCTTGGCAACTTCTTCAGGCGTGAGGGTTGTGGGGAGCTTGAAGCGTGGAGGCGCAAGCGCTTCAAATGCTGCATCTGATTGCAAGACGGCAAGGTAAAGCAACTGACTATTTTTCAGCCCGGTGGGGGTAGACTCGCGTTCTTGCTTGAATTCTTTAATGTCCACCGGAGCCATGCCTTGGTGGACAAGCGTCTTGTTCAGTAAATACCAGCCATCCAAATCGCGTGCCTTTTTGATTTTCCCATCCTTCACCCAACGATGAAAAGTCGCCTTGGGGACTGCCTTGGAAAACACGCGATCGAAGTCTTCCCGACGAACAAAAAGCTCGTTCTTGGGGTCGTATTTCCGGGAGGCGCTCACGATGGGGATGGGCTAATGGCATGCTGCCATGCGAAAAGCTAAAATAGATCAAAAGGGAGAAATTCGGTTGCCCAAAAGGTTGCCCAAAAACAGGGGGTTTTTCGAGACTTGACGGTTTTTATTGAGACTGAATGAGACTCGCTAAAATTTTGGGCGATCTTCTAAGTCGCTGTAGTCCACCTAAATCCGTTGTTTTAGATGGTGGAGCCGATCGGGATCGAACCGACGACCTCTTGCATGCCATGCAAGCGCTCTTCCAACTGAGCTACGGCCCCTTGACCAAAACGCATGACAATGCCCGATCAGGCAGGTTCGTCAACCGGAAAATTGTTCTATTTTATAGCGAATGTAGCTTCGTTTGCTTAGGCTGACTTGAGGTCAGCCGGGGCGAGGGTGGGGGCGTCTTTCCAGAGGCTTTCGAGGCGGTAATTGTCGCGCATTTCAGGCGTAAACAGGTGCACCATGAAATCAAAGGCGTCGACAACCTGCCAGCCGCTGTTTTCACCACTTTCGGCACCAACGATGTGGGCCTTGGCGTCCTTGAGGGCACGTTCCACGGCACCGCGTAATGCCTTGAGGTGTGGCTGGGAATTCCCGGAGGCGAGCACAAGATAGTCCGTCACGCTGGAGACACCCCGAACGTCGAGGATTTTCAGGTCGATGGCTTTTTTGTCGTCGAGGGCTTCGCAACAAAGCGCCAAGAGGGCGCGCGGGTCGTTATTCGATTGGGTTTCGGGCATGTGATGCGTTACTGGCTATACAGGGAATGGTTGTTGATATAATTCGCTACTGCGGGCGGCAAGAAAAACTCCAAGGATTTACCATTTGCCGCGCGTTCGCGAATTTCGGTCGAGCTGAGGTCCATTTGACGGCCAGAAATCCATTCCAGTGCGTTTATAGGTATGCCCGGTGGATGAATTTTATCAAAACCCGGACGTTGCAGGCAGAGAAACGTCGCCAGGCGGCAAATTTCGTCGATGGAACGCCAGTCGGCAAGTTGGGCCGCCTGGTCGCCGCCGATGATCCAGTAGAGGTCATCGCCGGGATGTTGTTTGCGTAGGGCGCGGATGGTATCCACGGTGTAGCTGACGCCGCCGCGCTTGATCTCATCGCGGGCAGCCGAGAATTCCGGCCGACCTGCTATCGCGGCCTCCAGCATGGCAATGCGCTGTTTGGGAGAAGCTCCAGGGGGGCCATTTTTCTTCAGCGGGGCTTGGGCGGCGGGGACGAATACGATGCGGTCTAGCTGGGCGCGTTCCAGAGCATCCTGGGCAAGCAACAGGTGCCCCAGGTGCACCGGGTCGAAACTGCCGCCAAAGTATCCGATTCGCATGGATGGAAAGGAAAAAGGAAAACCAGCTAGGGACAAAGGTTAATTTCGCATCATTCGGTTTGGATTGTGGGACTCCTTTAATCTTTCATCTTTAAGCGTTTTCCTTTTTTCTCGCTCCGTGGATCCCGAAATCGAGCAACTCCTCATCCTGCAAGACCGCGACTCGCGGCTGATCAACATTGAGACTTCGTTGAAGTCTATTCCGCTTGAACTCGCCAAATACGAGCAACAGATCGCGGCGGAGGAGAGTGCGCTGGCAACTGCACGTCAGCACGTGCAGGAGCTGGAGGTGCGGCGCAAGGACCTCGATAACGATGTGAAGACCGCCGAAGAACAGGTCGTCAAATACAAGAACCAGCAGTTGCAGGTTAAAAAGAATGACGAGTATCAGGCGCTCACGCATGAGATTGAGCGGACCGAAACCAAGATTGGAGAGCTGGAAGAGGCCGAGATCGGGCTCATGCTGGAAATTGATGAAGCTAAGGCCGCTCTGGAAACGGAAAAGGTTGAGCGCGAGAAGACCATTCAACTTTATCGGGACGAGATCGAGACGCTGCAGGACCGTGAGCAGACGCTACGTGGTGAAATTGAACCGGCCAAAGCAGCCTATGCTGAGGCGGAGACGCATTGTGCGACTGCCTACCTCGATGCTTACAAGCGCACGAAACGTCGTCGCCCGAAGCCACCATTTGTGTCGCCGGTAGAGGACCACAAATGCGGCGGCTGTCACCTGAAGGTATCCGGTGAGGTTGAGTCGGCCACCCGGCGTAAGGATTCTCCGGTGCAGTGCGACAGTTGCGGTCGCGTTGTTTATTGGGAAGTATAGGCCATGGGCAAATATTGGGTTTTTCTCCTGATCGCGGGGCTCTGCGAAATCGGCTGGCCGATCGGTCTCAAGATTTCACAAACGACCAACAAAACGGTCTTGGGCATCGTGATCGCGATTGTCTCGATGGCGGTCAGCGGCTATTTCCTTTGGATGGCGCAAAAGCAGATTCCGCTCGGCACGGCTTATGCCGTGTGGACGGGCATTGGCGCGGCGGGCACGTTTTTGGTCGGGGTCATCATATTTGGCGACCCGTCGAACTGGGTTCGTTTCCTCGGTGTCGGCCTCATTATCGGCGGCGTGGTGACGCTCAAGCTTGCCAGTGGGCATTGAGGCGTGGTTAAACTCGCAGTCATTTTCGCATTAGCATCATGAAATACATTCCCGATAAGCCTGCCATTTATGGAGAGACGTTGGAGTCGCTTCAAGGGCGGCTTGCGGACATTGGGGAGAAGCCGTTTCGCGCCAAGCAAATCCTCGAATGGCTCTATAAAAAGCGTGCCGATTCGCCTGAGGATATGACGAACCTTGGCAAGTCGTTACGGGCCTGGCTGGCGGAGACTTTTGAATTTGCGCCAGCCAAGCAGATACTCGACAAGCGCTCAGGTGATGTGACGGACAAGCTTCTCCTTCAATTGGGTGATCGTTCGTTGATCGAGACGGTGATTATCCGTGCGCCGCAGAGTGGGGTCGGGCAGGACAAGTCCCGGAAAACCATCTGCATTTCCACGCAGGTAGGCTGCGCCTATGGTTGCAAGTTTTGCGCATCGGGGCTGGCCGGTTGGAAACGCGACCTGTCGACGGGCGAAATTGTTGCCCAACTGATTGAAGTTTGTCGCCGGGAAGACCCACATACGCCACGTGCCAGCGAGGAGCTCGCCAGCTTTGATAATCTCGTGGTGATGGGCATGGGCGAGCCGTTGGCAAATTACGATAACCTCCTGCGGGCGTTGACGATACTGAATGCCGATTGGGGCCTGAATTTTGGTGCGCGGCGCATCACGATTTCCACCTCGGGACTGGTGCCGAAAATTTACCAGCTTGCCGATGAGCCGATGGGCTTCCGGTTGGCGTTGTCCCTGCATGGTGCGACCAACGAGGTTCGGGAGCAGATCATGCCGGTCAATCGCAAGTGGCCTTTGGAGGAGTTACTTCCCGCAGCCAAGGCTTTTTCGGACAAGCATGGGCGGATGATTACGCTGGAGTTCATTCTGATTCAGGACATCAACGACTCGCCAGAGCAGGCACGGGAGCTGGCAAAAATCGCGCGAAATCTCCACGCACACGTCAACCTGATCCCTTACAACACCGTGCACGACCTTGATTGGGTGCGCCCGAGTATCGAGCGGCAAGAGGCCTTTGTTGGGATACTCCACGATGCCAATGTCTCCGCGACCTTGCGCCGTGAAAAGGGCCACGATATCAATGCGGCGTGCGGGCAGCTCCGCCTGCAGGAAGAGCGTGAACGCGGGGAGATCAGCCCCGTCGCCGCAAAGTCGCGTTAGTCGCTGGGGCTGAGAGCAGTTCCTGGCAGGCAAGGTGCTGCCCGGCAAGGGAAGGCAACGGGGTTGCGGGAGTTTGTTTGATGGCGCGGAGCCAGCGACGCAGGAATGCGATACGTGGCGTGGCTTTTGCGCCGAGGTCGAATTTATACTTCTGGTAGGTCTGTCCTAAGTTCCAGAAGGCGTAGCCGCTGCGTTCGAGCAACTTGCCCAATGCGGCTAATTGCACTTTGCCCAGGTGGTTGTGTTCTGGGGCTGATCGATCAAGAAAGCCAGTCAGGCTGACGTAGGTGCGGCCCATCACGTAGCCGAGTTCACCCCCGATGAGCGAGTCGCGTTGCCCGTCCCAAAGCTCGATTCCGATGGCGCGTAAGTCTTCGCGTGGCTCGGTGAGTTGCTGCATGAGCGTGGCGTATTCGGGTTGTAGCCAGCTGTCCTTGTGGCAGCTCTGGATGGATTGGCAAACGGGGCCGGGGTCGGTATTGATGCGCAGATGGATGTCGCGCTTGGCGAGTGTTTCTTCGCGCACCAGACGCCGGATATGGCGATCGAGGCGGATATTTGGCCAGTCGAGCACCGAGTATTGGTCGTGGAGTTGGGGCAACAAAATGGCCTGGTTCGCTGGATCGCGGTGACTGATGGTCAGGAAGCCCGCCTTGGCCAGGGCACGGAATAGGGCGGGGTCCCAGTCATCCGCCCAAAAGGTATTTAAGGCGTCATTGGGATAAATGACAGCGTGCAGGGTGATTCCGTCGGCCAGAACCGTCCGGTCGATTTTGTAAATAGCCGACTCCACAGATTGGCAATAGGGTTAGCGCGAATCTGCAATGCGACAATGCAAACCGTAGAGCAGGTACCGATTTCCCTTGGCAGGAAATTCGAACATGGTGATGATGGCCGCGTTGTTCCAATGGCCACCGCGCGCAAACAAACCAAGAAAAAAGTCGCTTACTTTAACCGTGAACTCAGCTGGCTCGCCTTCAATCGGCGGGTGCTCGATTTGGCGATGGACGCCCGGCAGCCGTTATTGGAACGGCTGAAGTTCCTCTCGATCGTCAGCTCAAACCTCGATGAGTTCTTCGAAATCCGCGTCGCCGGACTGGCGCAGCAGGTGGAGTCCGGCGTGGTGGAAGTCGGTATTGACGG
>JBNNDZ010000251.1:0-8242 GCA_050285865.1 Puniceicoccales bacterium | reverse complement strand
GATATGACCACCGTCGCTAAGAAGAAGTTGCTGCAGTCGATGCAGGACGTCCTCTTCGCTCCTCGCGGTATGGAATACAAAGTGATGTTCCCTGGACCAACGGGAACCAACGCGGTCGAAAGCGCGTTGAAGCTTGCCCGTAAAGTCACCGGCCGTCAGAACGTTATCTCGTTCACAAACGGTTTTCACGGTATGACGCTCGGTTCGCTGGCGATCACCGGGAACAGTGGCAAACGAGCCGGTGCCGGGGTTGCTCTGCACAACACGACTCACATGCCGTTCTGCGATTACTTCGACGCCGAGACCGACACAATCTCGATGATCGAAAATTATCTGGAAGACAACAGCAGCGGGATCGATAAGCCTGCGGCGTTCATCTTGGAAACCGTTCAGGCCGAAGGTGGCGTGAATGTCGCTTCCAAGCAGTGGCTGCAGCGGATTGCCGAGCTGGCCAAAGCTTCCGGTGCGTTGTTGATCCTCGACGATATTCAAGTCGGTTGCGGTCGTACCGGTCCGTTCTTCAGCTTCGAGTTCGCTGACATCCAGCCCGATATCATCTGTCTGTCGAAATCGCTTTCCGGTTACGGTTTGCCCCACAGCCAACCTTGCGTGGCAGGGTTCCAAACCCTTTGCGGAGCTGGAGCGACCGTGCCCGCTTCCATACAAGCTGCGGAGTTCATCCAACTGATGTGCAATGTTCGTAAGCGCGGTCAGGGTTGATCGAATGGATTTAACCCCACGAGCCTGATCAGGGATATCATCAGGGGCCAGGTCGAGGCACTTGAGGGACTGTTTTACCAATTCAGAGGGAGACGCTTTCTTCTCAGGCTTTTCGCCTGCCTTTTCGATGATGTCTTTGGTTACAGCTTCAATAAGCTCCTTAGCTGCGCCAATCGCATCAGCAGGGCTGGTCTCTACGGACGTTTCGATCGTTCTTATACGGGTAACCAGGTTCTCATGATTGGTGAGATCGCCATGGTCCTTTAGTCGACGGAGAGCGGCATCTCCTCCAAGCCCTGAGCGTGGCTTAATCTCCAACCTGCCAAGATCGTCTACAATTTCCCATCCATCGATACGCAAAGCCCTATTAAGGTTGGCAATGAGCCGGTTGCGCTCTTCGTCATCAGGCCAATAGTGCAGCGATAAAATCTGATTGATCGCCTCAGGCAAATCCGCAGACCCGTTAAGCTCGCGCCAAGCCTGATTGGCGAAACGGCGCTTGCTGTCGAGCATGTGAACAACTTCGTGGTTTAGTCCAAACGAATTGAAAAAGGCGATCATGGCGCTGCTGTTGATTCCGGTGTCGTAGGCAATCTCCACCAAATTCGAAATGGCAGCTTCACCAATCCTCACTGGGCGGCCTCCATCTTTGCCGACAGATCGGCGAAGAACTCGGAAGCGGAGCCGACCCCGGAAACAAGAAGAAGATCACGTGCGCGGGTGCAGGCGACGTAGAACAAATGGCGCTCTGTCTCGTACACGTCGTCAAGTTCGGTTTCGTCGGCAACGGCTTCGATGCGTTCCTGCAATGGTAGGATGTCATCATCGCAGGCCATAACGGCCACGGCCTTGAACTCAAGGCCCTTGGCAAGGTGCATGGTACCGATGGAAATGCGCCCTTTCGCCTCCTCAAAGCGTTCAGAAAGCTCAAGCTGCTGATGCCCTGAATTCCTGACAGCCTGACGCGCACGCGCGAGTTGTTCCTTCGACCGCACGAACAGACCGATTTCAGCCTGTGCGACCCCTTCGTCGACAAGCGACTTGATCCAATCAGCCACCCCGTCGACCTCAGCTTCTGGCGACGGATATGTTCGGATCACCGGGTCCGGACCATTAAAAACGGAAACGGTTCCCCGCCGCTCCTCCGTTACACCGTCCACGTCCTGAACGATGTGAGGCAGCAACCGATCGGCAGATCGCCGGATTTGATGGGAAGTCCGATAGTTGACTTTCAGTGTCCGCGATCGTCCACGGATATCGACCCCGAGGGCTAGCCAAGAGAATGGCTCCTGAAAGATGCGCTGCCCAAGGTCGCCGGCGAAGAACAGCGCGTCCGGCTCGTTCGGCGTAATGGCCGCCAACATGCGCAGTTCAGGAATGCCAAGGTCTTGCGCCTCGTCAACAACAGCGTGGATGAAGGGCTTATTCTCACGACCGGCAAAATACTCTGTCACCTTGCCAAAAATCATTGGCCAGGAGAGGACGCCTTGCGCTTCAAGCTTCTGGCGCGCACGTTCGAAAACTGGCCAAAGTGTTTCACGTTGTTTTGCGCCCAAGCGGTTCTTTCGACCAATCCGCTGGACAGACTGATAGGCATCAAGGCTTTCGATCTGCCAAGCATCAATCACGTTCATCCACTCGGAAAGCAAGAAACGCTGGGTGAAAGTCGTAACGCCGATTTCCGCAGCGGCATCTTTCAGAGCCCCGGCTATCTGCGCGTCTTTCGCTGCCTTTGGATGATGTCCAAATGCCAGCGTAAAAAGATCGTCTGCAACTCCCTTGAATGGCAAAACCGTTACACGGTGTACCACTCCTTTTTCCTCTCCGATCAAAATACGGAGCTTGCCCTCAAGCGCGTTGGCAAGAGGCAGGGAAAAGGTTGTCAGCAGCAATTTCGCAGACCGGTCGCGGTTCAGGATGTTGGCGGCACGATGGATGGCGACAACAGTCTTCCCTGTACCCGCAGCCCCCGAGACACGCGCAGGACCGGAATAGGACTGCTCCACAACCTGCTTCTGTGACGGGTGCAGGAAAACAGACCATTGGTCCCAGGGGAATTCGAGCGCTCGCTTCAGCTCCTCCACATTGTCCATGATGCGGAATCTGCGCTGTGCGTCTGGATGGGCGAACGGGTCGGCGATCTCTGGAATAACAGCAGATGGCTGAACCGGCGTTTCGCCAACTGCGAGATTCAGTAATGCCTCGGCAGCTTCGCCAGGCAAATGATCCATAAGCTCGAAGAGCGTATCCTCGGTCGCCGCCCTGACATCCGCAAGCCAATCTTCGGGGACGCCGTAGCTCAGCAATTCGTCATCTGGATACGCGGCGAAAAGCAGCGGCGCGGATGGTACCGGAACGTCGGGCTCGGCGGAAACTACGGAAGGGACGATGATCTCCTCGATCCGCTCACGGATTTCGACGATTTGCGCGGCCCCGGTGCGCGGATGCTTTTCAATGCGTCGCCGTTCCGCCCATGCGTAAGCGTCATCGTGGCGATCAACATAACAGATGAGAAAGCTGCCTGAAGTCTTGTGAACGATCAGCCGTATGTCGCGGTTGACGCGGACGGACCAGAAATTATCGTCCTTGGAGTTGTCGATACGATGAAATTGCAGACCTGGTTGGGCGGGATCGAGTTGTAGATCAAAGACTGTCGTCTTGACTGCCTTCTGGTCCTGAGCCGGAAGCCGTGCAAGCGCTTTTGGGAATGTGTCGGCGATGCAGAACTTCATTCCAATTCCCCGGCTATGGTCTTCAAAATTTTGGCTCTTGAACCAGCCCGCGCAGCAAGAAGCACGTCCTCACCAGTGCGTTGCAACCATTCAAAAAGCTTCTGAAGTCCATGTCTCGTGCTGGCAGCATCGCGACAGTTCGAGATAAGACAAAGCTGGATTTTCTGGATGTTGTCGGCGACATACACACCGAATGAACCGCTGACGATTGTGGCATCAGGGAATCCCAGCAAGCTCATGGCCTGAGATTCCGTGACGTTTTTCTGACAAGCTATAACGTGCACAGGACCGCCAACTCCAGAGCCTAAAGAGTCGGATAACTCATGGTCTCGCAAGAAAGGCTGGCCCACCATTTCTCTTGCAGCGGAAACCGTGAAAGCTGCTGGAATTGCTGATGGTTGAAACAAAACACGCTTTTTCCCAACCGGAACCGTGACGCTCCCACCGTCAGCCTTGGCTTTTTCCTTGGCCGCGAGCGCAGAGATTAACGTTTCGACCATTTCTTTTTGGCGGTCAGCGAAGTTCATTCGCGACCAATTCAAGGCTTGGCCGGTATTTGGGCCGCTTTTCTTTATCTCACGATCGCCTTCGTGGGAGAGCTGAAGGACGAGTTCTCGTACCAATTCCTTCGTACGGTTCTTCAGTTCATCGGCGTTCGCAAAGTTTCGAGCTTCCAATAAGTCCGCCTTTCGGACAGCTTCAACGAAGTTGAGGTCCGGGCCAGGCTTGGTTTTGACCTTACCTCTGTCCCCCAACAAGGACACCACGCGGACTTTCCCAGGCGAATGTGCATGTGCGGTCGCGAATTCGGCATGGCAAATACCAATCCCGCTCTTGTCTTTTTGCCAACCCGCTTCTCCATCAAGGAGTGCAATGAAAATGTCACATTGAGAGGCTTGTCTAATACAGGCCTCCCAAGATGTGCTTGAGCCATCTTCTGTTTCGGTCTCATTGATCCAAACGTTGACAAGAGGCTTTCCGAAAAATGTCTCGGACTCAATCTCCGTCTTCAACTGCTTGCGGATTTCAGACAGCTCTACACCAGATGAGTCACCGATAGGAAATTTTGTCTTACATCGGCTGGAGATCATGAGCCTGAGTTTACGTTGCGCCATCCGCCCCCCCCTACACCGCGAAGACCTTCATCACTTCGTCGCCGAAGTGATTGATGACCTTTACTGCGAATCGGCCCGTGTCGGGGCGAGGGAATGGGCGCGACGTATCGCGATAGAGCGTAGCCCAAGCGTCCGCATCAATTTCGGCCTTGAGGGCCGTTTTCAACGATTTGTATGGATCGTTCGCGCCCATAAAATAGGCGTGGCGGACAAAGAAGCTTTCCTCGTTGTAATCCGTATCGATGAACCAAGCAGCGATGTCGTCCTTACCGCTCGCTCGGACCTCACCCGTCTTTGGGTCGAAAACATCAACGCCCAGCACCTCGACGATGATCTCGCCATCTTCGTCGAAGTCCCATTTGATGTCGGGCTCGCCGAAGACAACGAAAAGGTTACCAGCACCCGTGTTCTTTAGTTCTTCGGACATATGTAGTTCGGGATTCATCTTCGCTTTCAGGATCGGCAAAGGCCCGAGCTTGTTAAGCTCCGATGTGTGTGCCTCAAAATTGAAGCCGCAGGCGATCAACGCGTCGAAGCGCGCATCCAGCGCTTCGCGCGCGGCGGCGGTCAGGTCAGCGCGGCTCACCGTCCCAAATTCTGGCCCGATAAAGATGCCCGCGCGTTTTTCCGTCTCGCCCTCCATGAAGCGGCCTTCGGCGGCGATCCAGTCCCCTGGCCAGCCAGTGATCGCGGTGAAGGTGATGCGGTCGTCCTTTGTTGCCTGTTGCACACCCGAAGATTCGAGGTGCTCCAGAATCATCGTGGTAAAATCGTTGTTCTGATCGAGCCCCTTAGGCAGTTTGCGTTTGCGCTTGCCTTCGGCGGAATCCAGCTCCTCAATTAGCTCGGTCTCGCTGGACGGTACGACCCGATGCGGGGATAGGCTCTCGACGGTGAATGGACCTGCGACGCGCACGCGGGATTTATCGTCATAGGGACGGTCGTACAGAAGCTCGAAATCGGCCTGTTGAGCGATGGATTTATCGATCGCCTTCTGGCGCGCGATGCGCAAGTCCCACCATGCGGCATGTGCCTTTCTTGCAGCATCAGACCAGCCTGAAGAAGGCTCGCGAGGGATTTCCCATTCTTCCCATTTCTTGCCAATGGCTTCGTTCATTTCAGCGCGGAGGGATTCCAGCTTTTCCTGAAACTCATCCCAGATCACGTCGATCTCAGTATTATTGGCAATGGAACCTAAGGTGATGTGAGGGGCGCGCTCATAGACAAAACCTTGGCGAATATCGCCGAATGCCTGCCCCTCCATGGGAGGCTTGCCGGTCAGCTCCGCCTCCTTCATGCGGCCCTCGTCGCTGTCAGTAAGTAGATAGTATGGATATCTTGCACCCATCACTCGGGCGCGTGCGAGTGCAAGTGCGACTCGCGACGTATCGATGGTAATCCAGCGGCGGCCCCAATGCTCGGCAACGGTTGCTGCCGTACCTGATCCACAAGTCGGATCAAGGACCAGGTCGCCCGGATCGGTGGCCATTAAGATACAGCGTTGTACAACCAGCGGCAGCGTTTGAACGATATAAAGTCTGTCCGAGCCGAAACCGCTTGTTTGCGTATCAGTCCAGATATTGATGATCGGCGTAACGTTGTAATCTTTAAGATAGTTAACAAAGCGAAGTGTTTTTCCCTGTGCTAAAAGTCTGTCGGCTTTACTTAATCTCTGTAGCCCATCACCATGTGTTTTCCAGTGAGAATTTGACGATGGGCTGTATTTTGATCCCCTCCAACTTAGCGGCCTGTCTCGTTCAGACGGGCCATCCGAGAACATTGGATAAGGTTGAAGGACGAGCGCGCCATTTGGCAGGGAGCTCCGGCCATCTTTTTCAGCTGCCGTCATTGAACGGCGGCTACCATCTTCATCTTCTATCCATTGGTAATTCGTAGCGCCTTCCTGACCGGGCACTTTTTCGACGAAAAGTGACCTTGCCTTTAGTTGAGATTTATCTTTGGCAAACCAAAGTATGAAGTCATTCACATTCGCGATTGCCGAGGCGCTTTGCCCCCCCGTTTTTTTAAAGCATATAGTTGAAACAAAATTGTCAGGGCCGAACACCTCATCTGCCACGGCACGTACTCGGTGTTCATTTTCATCCCCCATCTGAATGAATATGCTTCCGGAAGGGGATAAAAGGTCCCGCATCGCCGTAAGACGGTCGCGCAGATACGTAAGATAAGAGTGGATGCCATCTTTCCATGTGTCACGGAAAGCTCTCACTTGCTCCGGCTCTCGCGAGATTTGTTCGATCTTCCCATCCTTAACGTCGCGCGAGCGAGTGGAGACCTGCCAGTTTGAATTGAACTTGATCCCATAAGGCGGATCGAAATAGATGCACTGCACTTGTCCGCGCAGACCCTCGCGTTCGGCGAGGCTCGCCATAACCTGAAGGCTATCCCCGAGAATAAATCGGTTCGACCAATTCTGGTCGTGTTGATAGAACTCAGTCTTGGCCTCAGGGTCGATGCCGTTGAAATCAGAAAACAAATCTGGCGTGTCCGTATCCGATTCACGGCTTTCTTTAGTCCTGCGCGCTAGATCATCGATGATCGCCTTTGGATGAATTTTTTCCTGGATGTAGAGCGGCGGGGCATGCACTACGAGGTCGGACCAGTCTTGCTGATCCTTACCGCGCCAGACGAGCTGAGCATCCGAGATATCAATGTAGCCCTTTGCGGCGGCTTCCTTGATCTGATCTTCCGTAAGGCGCACGCGCGCACCTTTCCAGACGAGTTGCGGATCAAGGTCCGTGTCGCGTGGGCGGATTTCCCCATCGGCCAGCGGATAGCGGCGACTGTAAACGACTGGTTCGAAGGGCTGTAGCTCCTCCGCACGCTGGGCCGCCGATTGTAGCTCCGCTGTGGGGATGTTCTTACGCTTCGCCTCCGGATGGATGAGCGTATCAACCTGCTTTGGCTTTTTTGATTTCCGAGCCATTAAGCGTCCCCTTTATTGTCAGTCGGTTTGTCCTCGCGACGCTCGTCGAAAAGGTCCGGCATATCAGGCTCAACGAAGTGAACAACTTCTAACTGCTCCCTCAATTCCTGTACGGTCATTGGGTCGGAGATTGACTTTCCATTGTAGCTAACTACACGAAGCACTCGGACCTGCGAAGGCTTGGAAAGTCCGGCTGGATATGCCCATTGAACACGCATGTTGTCGCGGATATCGGGTTGAATCTCTTTGCGTTCGACGGCGAGCCAGAAACCATCATCTTCGACTGAGAAGGCTATATCTTGATATTTGTTTGTCGCGGCTTGCCATTTGCGTCCATCGCGTTTCCAATTTGGCGAATTCACGACGATATCAACGGTCTCGATATTCCAGTCCGTGACCTTTTCAGCTTCCTCTAAAGGAGGACCGGGAAGCTGAGTAATTTGGCGCAGAAAATCGGTGCGCCGCAGGCGAAAATCAGGCGTTCGATCAAACGCGAGTCCTTCAACCTCCGGGTTGTCTATGCACCCCTTGAAAATGCGATTACGCCCTTGAAAGGCGGCGCGAAATTTCTCCGGTGTGATACCGATCGTCCGAAGTTTGTCAGCATCTATTTCGAGAAAACGTAGCAGAATGATCGCAATTGCTTCCGCCTCGGTAAGTAGTTCAATCTCTGCCTCAGAACCAGTCGTCACATCGGTGCTAAGCTGCACCATGTCTGTGGGTTCGCTTGG
>JBNNDZ010000250.1:0-4131 GCA_050285865.1 Puniceicoccales bacterium | reverse complement strand
CAATGTTCTGGTGACTGAGTTCGACGGTGATGGAATCTCCGGAGCCGGGTCCACCGCGGTCGGAGGCGAAGCTGCTGGTGTCGATGCCATAAAGCTGGCCGACTTCCTGTCGCCAGAGTTGGGTGAACTCCATCGTGGATAGTGGGCGCACATTGGCGTCGGTCAGAAAAACGCGGAACTCGACCGAATGGCTGCCGCCGTTACCAACGATTGTATAAATCCCTTTGGAAAGTTTGTCTCCGCCGTTTTGCTCGACTACGCGCTGGGCGGCGGCGAGGACTTGCTGACGGATTTCCTCCGTTTGCTCAACGGGTGAGCCAAAGGGTAAATCAACGGAGGCATAGGCGTAGTCGGCCTCCACGCGTGGCATGAGAATCATCCGCATGCGCCCGCTGTCGACGTAGGTAAAAATCAATGCCATGAAGGACAGGCCTATCGCCACGACAACGTAGCGCCAGCGCAGCACTTGGCGGATCCACGGGCCGTAGCGGTTGTGCACAAAACCCATGAAGGCCGTGCTGAATTTTTGTTGGAGATTATGCAGGTAGCCGCGCACGCCCTTGGGCTCGATATCCTTCTGATGCGAGAGGTGGGCGGGCAGAATGAACAGCGATTCGATCAATGAAACCGTGAAGACCGAGATGACGACGACCGGGATCAGCCCAAACACCTTTCCCATGAATCCCGGGATGAAGAACAGCGGCATGAACGCGATGATGTTGGTCAGCACACTGAAGACGACGGGCATGGCCACTTCGCGGGTGCCATCGATGGCGGCAACGAAGAAACTTTTACCCTTCTGATGATGGCTGTAAATGTTTTCGCCAACGACAATGGCGTCATCCACCACGATCCCGAGCGTGATGATGAACGCGAACATCGTGATCATGTTGATCGTCGCATCGAAGGCGGGGAAGAAGATGAACGCACCGAGGAAAGAGATCGGGATGCCCAGCGTCACCCAGACTGCCAGGCGTGTTTCCAGGAAAATGCCGAGCACCAGCAGCACGAGGACAAGGCCCATGAGCAGGTTTTTAATGAGTAGGTCAGCGCGTTGGCGGAAGACTTCGGAGTTGTCACTCATCACGCTCAGGCTCAGTCCTTCGGGGAGGGTGGCGCGGAGCTCTTCCACGACGGCCAGGGTGGCGTCGGCCACGCCGATGGGCGTTTGATCGCCGATACGGTAAACTTCGAGCAGCACGGTGGGCTGTCCGTCGAAGTGGGCGTAGCGGTCAGTGGTTTGCTCAAAGCCATCGGTGATCGTGGCGATGTCTCCCAGGAGCACGCGTACGCCGTCATCGGTGGTGACGATGGGAATGTTTTCAAATTCACTGGCGTAGTCGCGGCGCTCTTTGACGCGGACCAGGATTTCGCCGGTGTCGGTTTTCACACCGCCGCCCGCCAGGTCGAGCGAGGAAGCGCTGACAATGTTGGCGATGTCGTTCAGGGTCAGCCCATAAAGTCGGAGCGATTCACGGGGCACGGTGATCGTGACTTCGTAATCGCGCACGCCTTGCAACTCGACCTGCGTGATGTCGTTGTTGCTCAGTAGCGTATCGCGCACGGTTTCGGCCACACTGCGAAGCGTCCACTCGTCGTGATCGCCGTGCAGGGCAAGCGTTACGACTTCACGCCTGCGACTGGCGATGGCGACGTTGGGTTCCTCGGCTTCATCGGGGAAGGTCGTGATGCGGTCGATTTCGTTTTTGATTTCGTTGGCGAGTTGCTGGAGGTCCGCACCTTCGGCCAGCTCAATGGAAACTGAGCCGCTGCCTTCATTGGCAGTGGAAGTCACTTCCGCCACGCCTTCCAGGCCCTCAACGGCTTCCTCGACGGGCAACACGATGCTTTGCTCGACCTCTTCCGGACTCGCCCCGGGATAGCTCACGCTGACGTTCACGAAATCCAGCGCGAACTCGGGGACGACCTCTTGCTTGACCTTAAAGGCCGCAAACAGTCCACCCACGAGGAAGACCACCATGATCAGATTGGCCGTCACGGAGTGAGCCGTCATCCAGGCGATGGGGCCTTTTTTCGATTCAGGAGAAAGTTCGTTCATTGCGGGATGTTTACGCAGCTTGCGGTGCGCCGGTGAATTGAAGTCTGCGCTGGATGAGTGGCCAGCTAGCCAGGACAGCCCCCGGCACGATGAGGGTCAGGGCTCCCAGCGCCACGATTGGGTGGGACCAGCCGGCGGTGGTGTAGGCCATGCACAATGCGCCGGCCATGAACTGCGTGAAGATGATGGTAGAAGAAGCCGCGCCGATGTCGCGGTCTACCTGTTCCAGAACCAGGTGGTTGGCCAGGGGGCGGGAGACTCCGGTGAAGAATCCGAAGAAGCCCATGCCAATCGCAAAGGCAGCTACGTGCAGGCCGCCGACCGACAACACGACGAGGCTTGCGGCAACACAGCCGCAGATGCTCCAGAAAATCATTTTCCGGTCGGAGAAACGGGCGATCATCCGCGAGCACAGAAAGGCCCCGATCATCGAGCTCAAGGGCACGGTGCCGAACATGAGGGCGAAGGCGCTTTCGCTCAGATGGAAATGCTCCATGTAGATGATGCTGGAGATGCCAACGTAGCCCAGCACCGGTGCCGTGATCAGGCACATGCTGAAATTTGCCAGGACGAAATTGCCGTTCCTGGAGAGCCTGCCGTAGCGTTTGAGCGCGTTGAACACGCCGCCTTTGTCGCGTTCGCTGGAGCTTTCGTCGAAGAAGAACCAGCAGAGCACGAGCAGCGTCAGGCTAAAGCTCGACAGTGCCCAGAAGATCGTTTGCCAGGGGGCAAAGCGCATGACGAGGGCACCGATCGAAGGCGCAACCATCGGTGCAATGGCGACGATGATTCCCAGCCAGGCGAGCAAGCGCTGCCTTGCCTGGCCGGAGAATTTATCCCGGCAGTAGGCCATCGACATCGATGACGGCGCGGCGGCTGCAATGCCTTGCAGGATTCGAAACGCAATTAACTGCGTTGGGTTCGAGGCCAGCGCGCACAAGGCGGAGGCGATGACGAAAACGGCGAGTCCGCCAAGGATGACGGGGCGTCTGCCCACCCGGTCGGACAATGACCCGAAGATGAGCAGGCTGATGCTGAAGGCGACGAACCACAAAACCAGCGACAAGTTAATTACGTTCGTCGGAGCCTCCCACATTTCCGCCAGGTGCGGAATTGCGACGAGGTACATATCGGTGGATAATGGCGGCATCGCGCACAGTGCCGCGAGAAACAACACGCGCGCCGGGCCGGGACTGTCATTGCCCTCGCTCATGAGTCACCCTCCTTGTCGATGGGCTTGCCCTTTGGCGAAGTTTGCGTGGACAGCACTTGGCCGGATTCATCTGCGACGACGAGACGCAAGCCCGGTGTTGGCATCGACAGATTGCTGATGATGAGACGTTCGCCGTCGGCCAATCCCGCGTCGACAATCACGATGTCGTCGCCCCGCCAAACCGGCTCGATTGCCCGCACTTCGAGTTGGTCGTTGTCGGCGGCCAGCCACACGCGACCTCCGTCGCGAAAGGCTTCGCGCGGCAGACTGTAAATGTCGTTCAATTCCGTGCCCATCAGTTCCACGCTTACGTAGTCACCGAGGAGCAATGTGGGCTGGTTGGCATTTTCAGGAAGACGCGAAAGGGGGTCGTCCACGGCAATGAGCACTCGCGCCATGCGGCCGGCGGGGTCGAGATCGCCCAGCAGCGCTATGATGTGCCCTTCGCGGAAAATCTTCTGGCCGGCATCGGTGTAAACCCGCGCCAGACTGCCGCGGGGCTGCTGTGCGGTGGGGATGCTTAGCCATTTGAGTTCGGACTTCGGCACGGCGGCGCGAACCCAGTAAGTGTCCGTTCCGGCCAGACTGGCGATGGTCGTTTGCGGTGAAACGTAGGCACCAAGGTCGACGTTCTTTTCCAGCACAACGGCATTGAATGGAGCGGTCACACGGGTGCGGGTGAGGTCGATCTCGGCTTGTTCCAAAGCCGCGCGGGCCATCGCGACTTCCGCCTCGGCGGATTTCAATTGGGGTTGGCGCAGGGCCAGGGATGAGTCGACGCCGGACAATTCGTTTGCTTCCTGAATCAGTTCCCACTCGCGCTTGGCGATGGTCTGGTTGCCGGTTTCGATGGCCATGT
>JBNNDZ010000249.1:0-8771 GCA_050285865.1 Puniceicoccales bacterium | reverse complement strand
TTTTCCTGAACAAAGAGCCAAATAAGAAGCCGATTGTAGGCAATGACTTCCGGGTGTTTTTGTATTTGGCGCAGCAGGCTTGTTCTGAACTCATCGCGTAGCGAATCATCGACATCCATACGAAAAGCGGTGAGCATACTGCTTTGGACTCGCCCTAAACTCTTTTCATCTTCTTTTAGCAGTTGTAAATATTCCTGAAATCGAGGGCGTCGCGGACGCCACGGCGGGTGAGTTGCCAGGTATTATCCAAGTCAGCACGCTCACCCCGCTGGAGGTCTTCGCGGTAGGTCTCGGCAAAGACGGCGTCGAGTTGCTCCGGCTTTTTGTAGCGGGCACATTGCTTGCGGAGGTAAAATTTACCGCCCAGCAAGATCAGCGCAGCGACCACCAAACCGATCACCCCCGCGCCGATCGCGTAGTCCATCAGCTTCGTGGCATAAAAGGCATAGGAGACACCGGCACCAACGAGAATCGCGAGCACCGCGCCACCGATGACGTTGCGCTTCACCTCCCAAAGGCGTTCACCAACGGCCTGGCAAACGCGCACGTGCATATCGAGGCGGCGGGCATTCAAGTGCAGGTCACTGACGAGGTTGTCGGCGCGGCGTGTCGGGCTGCGGCGAATTTCCTTGATGATCTCTTCGCGGTGCGTGTCGAAGTCCGACAGCGAAATTGCGTTGGGATCACTTTCACGGGCAGCATCAACCCGGGTCGGCAGGTAGGTGTTGAAGATGTGCGGGACGTCCTTCGAGTTGATCGATTTGGACAGATTCCAGCAGAGCGTGCCGTAGGTGCGGGCAAAGTCGCGGATGTTCGAGAACAGGTCGACCTTGTTCATGACGATGAGCAACTTGTGCTCCAGGCCGCGGAGTTGCTTCGTAAACATCGACACCGTTTCGCCGGTCGTGCCGGGCTTGTCGGGGTCAAAGAAGAACAGGACGAGGTCCGCCTGCTCCGCAAAGAAGCGCACGCTTGCTGCGTAATCATAACCACGCGAATTGGCCTCATGCGCGGCGTCGATCATCCCGGGGCTGTCGATGAGGTTCATCGATTGCAGCAACTCGGACGGGAAGGTCTTTAAGCGCAGGCGGGAAATGAAGTTTGGCCCAAGGCGCTCGAGGAAATTGAGGTTGAGGTCCGGATGCGTCGACACGGTCGGCCCGTCAAACTCGTCTTGCTCCTCACCATAGGTAATGACCGTGAATCCGTCATCTGTTGGCGCGAGGCCGGTTTTTTGCAGATCGCCGCCGACCAGATAATTGATGAACGACGACTTACCCGACGAGTGGTTCCCCAGAAAGAGAACGCTCGGCAGCCCGGCGGTCGCCTTCGGTGTGCGCGGCAATTCAAGGTGAAACTTTTCCCCCAGCGGGAGGAGCGTGCGGTCATATAGTCCCTGCACGCGGTGCTCGAGTGCGATCAGATCATCCATAATCTGCGGGCACAATGAAGGGCCTCGCCACGACAAGCGAACTTTTAAACCAATCGTTTAAAAATCGATGCCCGTCCGGCCTACAGCGTGATGATGTCCCCGCCGCGGCAGCGCTTCAGGTAGTTCAGCGCGTGCACCTGGCCGGTGATCTCAAGGTCGCCCTTGTAGACGGGATCATGCCAGCCCTCGATGTCGATTGTGCCCTGATACCCTCCCAGGCGAAGCATGCTGATGATGTCCGTCCAGTTGGAATCACCAAAGCCCGGGGTCCGGTGGTAGGCAAAATCCTTCGCTCCGCCGATGCCGTGCTTGGCCACGACGTCATGCAGGATGGTGGCATCCTTGCCGTGAACGTGGAAAATTCGGTCGATCCAGTCGCGTAGTTGCGGCATCGGGTCGATTAGCTGAATCATCTGGTGGCAAGGCTCCCACTCCAGACCAATGTTGTCCGCGGGTAAGGCGTCGAACATCAACTCCCAGGCGTCCGGGGAATGTGCGATGTTGAAATCACCCGTGTTCCAGTCCCCGCCCATCGAGCAGTTTTCGAAGGCAATGCGCACGCCGCGGTCCTTTGCGCGGGCGGCGAGGTCGGACCAGACTTCCTTGAATCGGCCGATGCTGTCCGGAATGGATTTGCCCCGCAAGCGGCCCGTGAAGCCTGCTACGATATCCGTTCCAAAAAGATGCGCGTGGTCAATTGCCTGCTCGAAGCTCGCCAGTGTTTCCTTGTCGAGCTCCTCCGACTCCAGCGGGTTACCAAACACCCCGATACTGGAAACAATGGCTCCGCTGCCATCGAGAACGGACTTCGTCTCCTCGGCCAGCTTCTCGAGATTCACGTCGCCGAGTCGCTGCCAGAAATTGATCTGGAAGGACTCAAACCCATAAGGAAGAAGTGACTTGATGTAGGCAGGTGTATCTGCGCCTTTGCCGGCGAGTGTTCCAATACGGATGTTTTCCATGACGGGTTTATCGGGGGTTGGCAGTTTAGAAAAGCTTCACCTTGATAGATCAGCTGTTCGCGACAAAGCAAAAGTAAATGTAACTCATTGAAGACAATTGGAGGGCTCTGGAAACATCCGGGGGATTTTCGCTTTGTCTTTTTGAGCCCGAGCCGTTTGATCGCGAATTCTGTTACTGTGATGACCGTCGACGAATCTTACCGCCGCTGCCTCGAACTGACCCGCACCCACTACGAGAATTTCCCCGTAGCCCGGCTCGTGCCCCGGCGCATCCGCCCCTACGTAGGTGCAGTCTATGCCTTTGCCCGGACGGCAGACGACATCGCCGACGAAGGCTGGGGCGAAGTCGGTTCACCATCACCACTCGAGCGCGTGGCCCAGCTCGACGCCTACGAGGCCGAACTGATGGCCGCCGTTGCGGGGAAGCCTCTCAAACCTGAAACGGAATGGATTTTTCTCGCCGTCGCCGACACCATTGCAAAGACGAAAGCCCCGGTCAGCCTGTTTACAGATCTCCTCAGCGCCTTCAAACAGGACTGCGTAACATTGCGCTACGGCAGCTTCCCAGAGGTGCTCGATTATTGCCGACGCAGTGCCAACCCGGTCGGACGACTCGTGCTGATCCTGCACGGCCACCACGATGAGCAGTTTTTCAAGTGGTCGGACGCCATTTGTAGCGCGCTCCAACTTGCCAACTTCTGGCAGGACGTCGGGGTGGACATCCGCAAAGACGGCCGCATCTACATTCCCGAGGACGCCTGGGCCGAGCATGGAGTCACCCGGGAAATGTTCAACGCCTCATCCGCCTCACCCGAACTCCGCCGCTGCCTCAAGGAACAAGTTGACCGTGCTCAGGCGCTCTTCGATGAAGGGCGACCGCTTGCCAAACACCTGCCCTTCCCGCTCAGTTTGGAGATCCGTCTCACTTGGCTGGGCGGTGCCGCGATCCTGCAAAAAGTCCGCGAGCAAGACTACGACACGCTTGCCAGCCGTCCTAAAATTCAAAAGCAGGACAAACTCGCCCTGCTCGCCAAGGCGCTGTTTACCCGTTAACGCACCACGCAGGCGGAGTTTGCCACGGTGCAGTTTTGGCTTCACCGCCGAGGCCGCGCTTGCTAGCCTGCGGGCTTTCTCAATTTTCCAATCGCGATTCTCCCACCGTCACCCATGAGCGACAAAAAGCAACTTTCCCTCGTCCTCGGCAAAATGCTGTTCGCTGCTGCGTGGGCCGATGGCCAAATCCAGCCCCAGGAACTCGACTGTCTCAAGGATATCATTTTCCACCTGCCCGGCATTGACGAAGCCGCATGGGGGGAGCTCAAGCAGTTCATGAGCTCCAAGATCGAGCGCGACGAACGCCACCAACTTCTGGCCGAGCTTCAAACGATGACGGAGACCGATGCCGACCGCGATTTCATCGCCCAGGCAACCAACCGCGTCTTCATGGCCGACGGTATCATCACCAAGGAAGAACAGGACGCGATTCGCGAAGTTTCCCTACTCCTGCGGGACGATGCCTCCCCCTCCAATCTCAGTTCCCTGGCTGAAGCCATCCGTGATTCGCTCAAACGCCGGGACGACGCGTTCCGCCGTTCGCTGCGCCCGGATGAAGTTTCCCAACTCGGCCAGGGCCACCGCCTCCAACTGCTCATGATCCTTGAAAACCGTTTCGGCGAGCAGGACATGAACCTCGACATTTCCCAACAGGAAAAGCAGCGCCTTATCCTGTTCGGCTGCCTGCTGGCACGCATTGCCAATGCGGACGAGGAAGTTGCGCACTCAGAGATTGAAGTCATCGAGAAGGCCGTCGCCGCCCGCTGGGGCTTGTCGAAAAAAGAAGCGACCTTCCTCACGCAAATTGCCTTCTCTCAGGAGGCGCAAAACGTGGACCTGGTACGCCTCGCCCGCGAATTTTATGAAGTCACCTCGCCCAAGGACCGGATGGATGCACTCGGCGCACTCGTCGACGTTTCCCGGGCAGACGAGGTTATCCGCCACATCGAATCGGTGACCATTCACGAAATCGCCGCCCAACTGAAGTTGACCCAGGAAGACATCAGCGATGCCATGGTCAGCGCCATGCAGCGTGAAAGCGAGCAATAAGCCCGCCCGGCGTTTTTCTTCGAAGTATTGCCCCGTTCATGGCCCAAGCGACCGCTAATCCCATTCAGGCGACACCCGCCGTAGACTCTCCCGAAGCTAAGCAGGCGCGCAAGCAGTCCAACCTCGCGTACACCTTTGTCTCGCTCGACCGCGACCGGCGCGACGCCATGAGCGTCTTTTACGACTTCTGCCGCGTGGTGGATGACATCGCCGACGACCCGGAACGCTCCGATGAAGACAAAGCCCGCCAACTCGGTGCCTGGCGCAAGGAAATCATCGCCTGTTACGAAGGCGCGGAAAAGCTCAGTTTGGCCGCCGAAATGGCCCCCGTCATCAAGCGTTTCAACGTGCGTCAGGAAGACCTGCTCGCCATCGTGGACGGCGTCTCGATGGATATCGGCAACCGGCGTTACGAGACGTTCGACGACCTGCGGAAATACTGTTTCGGCGTCGCCTCGGCAGTCGGTTTGGTGTCGGTTCGCATCTTCGGTTGCACGCATCCGGATATCGACGAGTACGCTGAAACCCTCGGCTACGCGCTCCAGTTCACGAACATCTTACGCGACGTGGTGGAGGATTACCGCGACATGGGACGCGTCTATCTGCCCCAGGCCGAGTTGCGCGCATTCGGCGTCAAAGAATCGGATTTTAGCGACCCGGCCAACAATGAAAACTGCCGCCGCCTGTTCCGCCTCTGCCATTACCGCTGCAAGCATTTCTTCAACAAGGCGCGACGCCTTCTGCCTGCGAGCGAACGAGGAAACCTGAAG
Organism: Puniceicoccales bacterium; assembly: GCA_050285865.1. Lineage (GTDB taxonomy): Bacteria > Verrucomicrobiota > Verrucomicrobiia > Opitutales > Cerasicoccaceae > Cerasicoccus. The sequence continues at coordinate 3,504 of JBNNDZ010000249.1, read as the reverse complement.
GCTGCGCTCATCATGGGCGCATTCTATGAAGACATTCTCGACAAAATTGCAGCCCGGGATTTCCGCCTGACGGGCGAACGCGTCCGCTTACCCAAGCAGCGCAAAGTGCAGTTGGTCATACAAACCCTGCGCGGCCTCAAACGCCCGCTCCCCGTGCGCACGGCACCGGGCAAAGCAGCCGTCTGGGGTGGCGGCATTGCCGGCATCACCGCCGCCATTGAGTTGGGGCAACAAGGTTTCACGCCCGTTTTGCTTGAGTCCAAGGCCTATCTCGGTGGCCGCTCCCACAGCCTGACTGATGCCCCCAGCGGCCTGCGCCTGGACAACGGGCAGCACATCGTGATGGGCTGCTACGAGACCTTCCTCCAACTCGTTGACCGCATCGGCGTGGAGCATAAATTCACCAAACAGGAGCGCCTCCGAGTGCCCTACGTGAGCGACGGCGGCGAATGGTCGGAACTGGCCGCCAAGGAAATCCCCGCCCCACTGCACCTGCTCGGTGGCTTGCTTGCCTTCGGGGCGCTGACCCGACGTGACCAGTTGGCCATTACCACCTTTGGCGCAAAAATGCGTTTCGGTGCCGAACCTGCCGACAACCAGACGGCACTCAGTTGGCTGAAAGAACACGGCCAAACGGAGGGCTCGCTGCGCGCCTTGTGGGAACCGTTTTGCGTGGCCGCGCTCAACGAACCGCTCAAGACTGCCTGTGCTCGCTTGCTCTACGAAACGCTTCGCCGTTCGCTCTTTGGCACGGAAGAAGACTCCGCAATTTATTTGGCCAATGTCGGCCTGACCGAAGTCTTCGAGCCCGAAACCGAGCTCTACCTGCAAGCCATCGGTGGGGAAATCCGCCGCAAGACGCAGATTAAGGAAATCATCGCCAGCGAGGACCACGTCTCAGCCGTGTTGACCAGCAAGGGCGAAACCATCGAAGCCGACATCCACGTCAGCGCCCTGCCGTGGAATGCCCTGCGGTCATTACTCCCGTCCGGCTCGGCAGTAAAAAACCGCGTGTCATCGATCGCGTCCGCCCCCATCCTGAGCATTCATTTGCTTTGCGACACCGAGTTGTTCAACCACCCAACGGGCTTTGTTGGCCTGCTGGACTCGCCGGTGCACTGGGTTTTCAACCGCACGCACACGCTAGAAAGCGAGCACGCGGGTAAGCATTTATACGCCGTCATCGTTAGCGCGGCGGAAGACTGGCTTCCGCAAAAAAGCGATGAAATCATCGCCCGGTTACGCGTTGAGCTGGAGCGCTTTTTCCCGGCGTCGAAGTCCATGACCATCGAACGCTCGCTCGTTTACAAGAGCAAGGACGCCACCTTTGCCGCACGCCCAACGACAGCGAGTTATCGCCCCCGCACCGACGACGCCCCCTGGGACAATGTCTGGCTGGCGGGTGACTGGATTCAAACCGGCCTCCCGGCGACGATCGAGAGTGCATCCTTGAGCGCCTACCAAGCCATCGAAGCCATCGACACCACCAACGCCCCCACCGTCGAGAAGGCCATCTAACGGGTCTTAAACAGTTCGATGCAGGCAATGCCCAACGGGCTTTGTCAACGTAGCGATGGGTGAAACCCATCGTAGGATTGAGCACCACACACCCAAGGCTGAAAGCCTTGCTCAAAACGCTTGTTCACAACAGGTTGAACAAGCCTTTCAGGCTTGATGCAGAAGGATTCGATATTACGAGGGGTTCTACCCCTCGCTACTCTGAAACAGCCTTTCAGGCTGACAGAAAATGCAATAAACATACCTGATGCACTCAAGCCCTCACTACGTTGAGACGCCCTATAAGACCTTCGCTGACACCAACTCAGGCAGCCGCTACCCGAACATATCGCCCTTCCAGCCCCACATGGAACGCTGGACATCATTGAATTTCACGTAGACGCGCTCGGGCGGAATCTCCGCAATGGCATGGATCTGCTCACAAAGCTGCCGGCAAATATCCTTGGTTTTGTTGCCAGGAATACCAATGGATTTGATCTCCATGAATGCCGTCGGGCCAGCGGCACCGCCAAAGACCATGGGGATATTGTCCTTCACGGCAACCATCATGAATTCTTCGCTCTTGCCGAGGCCTTCGGCGACAATGCGGGAGCTCGTCAACATGAGTTGCTCTTGCGCTTCGGGGGTCAACGTTTGGTTCGTCTGTATATTTAAATAGGGCATGACGATGAGTTTACACGCAGACAAGGCACGTGTCGAGTCAGGGCAATCGATACCAGATCCGGCCGATTTCGGTTGCGCCAACGCCAGGTTGCGATTATATTATGATGAAACCCAGTTACCCATGTCCGATACCCATCTTTTTGAAAAATGCCGGGCTTATGTAACCAGCTCGGCTAATCGGGATCCGCTCACGCGCGATCACCTGCCCCGGCCTGCGATCACATTATCGCGGCAAGTCGGTGCCCGTGGAACGACGATTGGCAATGTCCTCGTCGAACGGCTAAACGCACAGTTTCCGGATCAGGAACTTCCCTGGACGCTGTTCCATAAGGCATTGATTCAACGCGTGCTCGATGACCACCAACTCCCCACCTACCTGGAGCGCTTCATGACCGAAGAGCGTGTCAGCGAATTGCAGTCCACCATCAACGAAATTGTCGGGCTGCATCCCTCGATGTGGGAACTGCACGAGAAAATGGGCGACACGATTGTGCGCCTGCTCACGCACGGTAATGTGGTCATCGTTGGACGCGGCGGCTGCATCGTAGGCAAGGGCCTGCGCAACGTCCTCAACGTGCGTCTGGTCGGCTCCACTCAACGCCGTTCCGCCCACCTGCAACGCCTATTCGACCTGTCGCCCAAAGACGCCGACAAGCGGATTGAACGGGACGACAAAAATCGGGCCGAGTATTTCCAGGCCCGTTTTGGCCGCAATATCGAGGACCCCGAGCTCTACCATTTGGTCATCAATACCGATGATCTCAGCGATGCGGAAGTCGCCCGCCTGATCGGTGAAGCCGCCACCCGCCATACTCGGGAAAAATACCAGGTGGCGTAAATTGAGCCGGTGGAAAATTCCGCGAAAAATAATCGTAACGGCGGAATAACACCCCCACCCCGCGCTCTTACCTATGAATGCGCAATTAACCGCGTGTTCACAACAGAATAGCAGGTTCAGGTAGGCGACGGTCCCGGCTCAAATCGGGGCCGTCGTCGTGTACGATCATACCGCCGCCGTCTCGGTCTGGAGGGAGTCAATCAGCCCCAAAACATAGGCTTCAATTGCGGGCAAGGCTTCCGTCGGCTCAGCAAAATCGACGTCGTGCACATCCCAGTAATCCACCCGATCCTGCCAGCCCGGGAACTGGTGCTCGATCATGCGATGATGTTCGTCGCGCTTGAGTGCTACCACGCGGTCAGCACCGGCCAAGTCTTGCCGGGACAACGGCATGCGACGCTGCCCGGTATGGCGCAAATCGATGTTACGCGTGGTCAAAGCCTCGTGGGTGAACGGCGAAATATGCGTATTGTCGATGATCCAGT
>JBNNDZ010000248.1:0-4076 GCA_050285865.1 Puniceicoccales bacterium | reverse complement strand
GCTGGCCCCATTGCGTAAGAAGTCCCAGCAGTTGGAAGCCAATATCGCGGAATGGGAGACCGAGCACGCCGACCTCGAAAAGAAAATGATGGATCCGGATTTCTTCAAAAAGGGTGCGGAAACCAAGGACGGTATGGAACGCTACGATGAACTGAAAACCAGCATCGAGCGCGCATATGCGGATTGGGAAACTATTCAGGAGCAGATTGCCACACTGGAAGTGTAACGCCCGGTGGTTGCTCGATTGAGATGGGATAAGATGGAAAAAAGATCAGAATGGATCGAAGAACTGATTTGCCAAAACGGCGGATGGATCACCTTTGAGCGCTTCATGGCCGAGGCGCTTTACCACCCGGAGCACGGTTATTACTCGGCGTCGATTCAGGCGGTTGGGCGCGAAGGTGATTTTTCAACATCGGCGACCCTTTGTCCGGCATTTGCGGAAGCCCTTGCCCATTGGGCGAACTCTCGTTTGCAAAGTGACTTTGCTAGGCAAAGTATGGCGGTGATCGAAGTCGGTGCCGGTGGGGGCGATTTAGCGGCGAATTTTCTTAAGGCGTGGAATGCACTTGGCTTCCCGGCAATTGAATACATCGCGGTGGAGACTTCGCCTCGCCTCATGGAAAAGCTGACTGCGCGTGCGGCGGAGTCGGGTTTTGCTGTCTGTGGTTCCTTGCTGGAGGCTTTGTCAAAATGCGCTGGGCAAGCGTTAATTATCAGCAATGAGTTGGTGGATGCCTTTCCGGCCCGACAACTTATTTGGCAGCAGGACGACTGGAGCGAGATCGTGCTGGAAGTTCGCGAGGGCAAGATTGCCGAAGCCGCGGTTCCGTTCACAGATCGCGTGGACGCCGAGGCTCCGGGCAATCCGAAAAATGGCGAACGCATATTTATCCACCCACGCTATCACCTATGGCTCGCCGACATGCTGCGAGACTGGAAATCCGGCGCGATGTTGACCATCGATTACGGATCGGCGCGTCCCTCGAATGAAGTTCGCGCCTATCGCGCGCATGACCGCCAGGAGGCCGCGTCGCTTTACGATCAGCCTGGCTTGCAGGACCTGACGTGTGACGTGAACTTCAGTGACCTGCAGCGTTGGGGCGAGGGCCTGGGCTGGACTACGATCGAATGTTGCCCGCAGTTCGATTTCCTCGAACGGTGGTTGCCGGACGCCGAACAGCGCTCCGGCGAGGACGAGGCACTCCAGTTTTTGCGCAACCCGATTGGTGCGGGCGGCGCATTCCAAGTGTTGGAGCAGCGGCGTTAGTTGCCCATCGAGTCCGACACGGGGCCGTCGTTGATGAGGTTCTTCGGCATGTCAGACAGCAGATTGTCGGGCATATCCTGGATCGGATTCTTCGGCATGTCCTGGATGGGGTTCTTGGGCATGTCGGTAATTGGGTCCGGGCCCATGTCCGAGCAAAGATTGGTGGGCATGTCGGGAAGGATGTCCTGGTAGCCGCCGACGACAGCGCCTTTGTCGACTTTGTCGGTAATGGTGATTTTCACCGTGCTGGCGTCGCGGTTAAATACGTAGAGGTCGGGCTTCACTTCGTTGTTGTGGACCTTAATCTGGCGGCGGCCGCCTTCCTGCTCGAAGCGGATGACGAGGAAGCGATCGCTCAGGTCGCGGCTTAGGAGGGAAGTTGCATTGATGACTTTGATGCCGGGTTGGGCGTTGTGGTCGAGCACTCGGTTAGCCTGGTGGATTGGCTGGCGCTGAAACTGTGCCTGGAGGGAGCGGTCGGTGTTGAGCTCGTTGGTGGTGCCGATGTACATCACACGGAGCGGGCGAGGAACGCCAGTAACGCTATTGAGGACGAAGCTGAATGCGATTTCATGGTCGCCGGATTGCTGGATGGCGTTGCGCATGCCGTTGGCTTCGAGGTCGAACACCGCGATGCCCTTCATGGTTGTGGTTACGCGATCGACCCAGTTGACGCCTTGGAGCTCCAGCACGTCGCCCGCTTCAAAATGGCTGGGAACGGCTTCGCTGTAGCGGTTGGTGCTCGAGGGGTTTCCCTTCAGCGAATAGACATGCGAGGCCTCGAATGAGGTATCGGCGGAGAGGCTGGCGGCCGCGAGGGCGGCGGTAAGGGAGGTCAAAAGCAGTCGAAGATTCATCTGGATTGGAATGGTTGAGATAAACAGTTTCCTTGATCGTTGCTGCTAACTGGATAGCTGGCAATGGAAAACACAATCCCGGGCAAGTGCACTAAATAGAGAATTTTGCCTTTACTGATATGTCACGTTTCGCAAACTTTTTCCTTTAAACTCAAGTACGTGCCGTTTATCTTTTTATCGAATGCAGTCATCTGACAAAGCAGCTCCTGGTTCCGAAATTTCCCGCGAATTCACCGTCCAAAACAAGATGGGGATTCACGCGCGACCGGCTGCCATGATCGTTCGCATCGCTAACAAGTTCAACGATGTGGAGGTCTGGGTGGATAAAGATGACGAGCAGGTGAACGGGCGCAGCATTATGGGTCTGATGATGCTCGCGGCGGGGCAGGGCTCCAAATTACGTTTCATCGCCGCTGGTGCCGATGCTGAGTCGCTGCTTACGGAGCTCGAAGACCTCTTTTCGCGCAAGTTTGAAGAGGCTTAAGGCCACATTCACCCCTTGCCAAGATTGGGGTGGCGACTAGTGTCGCGTGTTGAATGACCGAACTGCTCGACAGCGTGATGGAATGGGTGCAGGGGATTAACCCGGCCTTTCTGCTGCCCGCGCTGTCAATCCTGCCAACCTTTGCCTTTCCGGCGTCGGTGTTGTTGTTTCTGATCGGCGGTTATTACGGGCCGGTCTATGGGATGTTCATTGCGGTGCTCGGCATCGCGATCAATGACGCTATTACCTACTGGCTGGCGCGGACTTTCCTGCGGGGCCCGATTATGCGCCTGCTGGAGCGTAAAAACGTGAAAGTGCCTGTGGTTCCGGCGGACGAGGAAATTCGGGTCATTGCGATCCTGCGCATTGCGCCGGGCTCGCCGTTGTTTTTGCAGAGCTACGCGCTCGGCCTGGCCAACGTCGATTTCCGTAAGTACATGCTCGTTTCGATCCCGATCCAAGCCCTGCATGCGGCTGGGATCATCGTTTTCGGTGACGCCATTTTCGAAGGGAAAACCGGTGCGATCATCTTCGGCGTGTCCCTGATGGTGGTCATGGTCATCCTTTTCCGCATCATTCACAGTCAATATCAAGCCCGTGCCGCCAAGAAATCCGCTTCCTGACGACACCGCGATCACGGTGGGCGAGTTTACCCGCCGGGTGAAGACGCTTTTAGAGACGCACCTGAAGCCTTGCTGGATTCGCGGCGAGGTGTCGAATCTGCGACGTCAAGCCAGTGGGCATGTTTACTTCACGCTCAAGGACGACAAGAGTCAGCTTTCCTGTGTGCTGTTTCGTGGCGACGCCGCACGGCAGACAGTCAATTTGCGCGACGGGCTTGCGGTCATGGTCTTTGGCGAAGTAAGCGTCTATGAGCCGCGTGGCACGCACCAGCTGATCTGCCGCATGGTGCAAGAGGAGGGCATGGGCCGTCTGCAGGAACGCTTTGAAAAGCTGAAGGCGAAACTCGATGCGGAGGGGTTGTTTGCGCCAGAGCGAAAGCGGCCAATTCCGGCCTGGCCGGGGACGGTGGCGGTCATCACCTCGCCGAGCGGTGCGGCAATCAAGGACTTTGTCAGCGTGCTCCAGCGCCGCGACTGGCGCGGCCGGCTGTTGCTTGTTCCCGCCAAGGTGCAGGGCGAGGGGGCGGCCTTGGAGATTGTCGACGCGCTAAAGCAGGTTCTTACGCACGGGCAGGCCGAGTTGATCGTCGTCATGCGCGGGGGTGGCAGCTTGGAGGACCTGTGGTGCTTTAATGAGGAAATTGTTGCCCGTGCCGTGGCCGGTTCGCCCGTGCCGGTTATTTCCGCCGTGGGCCACGAGATCGATTTCACTTTAAGTGATTTCGCCGCCGATAAGCGGGCGGAGACCCCGACGGCGGCCGCGGAATTGATTTCCAGCCTGCTCTTGGAGTTGCGTGAGCGCGAGCGTTCGGCGCGGGAGACGTTTCACCGGGAGGTCAGTC
>JBNNDZ010000247.1:0-5085 GCA_050285865.1 Puniceicoccales bacterium | reverse complement strand
CCCGCGCCTTGTGTGGCGAGCCAGTGCCCAAAGGTGAAGCGTAAAGCATGAAAATCTAGGTCGCCTTCCTCGTTGCGGTAATCGACGCCTGCCCGGGCAAGGTCGGCTTTCAACTGCTCTGAACCCGGAATCCGGAACGTGAGGACCTTGTCCGTTGGTTTGTAGTCAACCGGACGCATTTCAAGAAGCCTATCGGCCACCTGGGCCATTAGACGCACGCGCTCCCGCTTGCGGTTCTTGGATTGTTCGGCACGGACTACGAGGTAGCTGTATTTGCTGTCAAACGACACCTCACCCCAGCGCAGGCCTTGCAGCTCTTTCTTGCGCAAGCCAGTCCACGCTAAGAGCCAAACGGCAACACGATAGTCAGCGCGATAGGGAGGCTTGCCGCGCTCCATGAACGCGTTTAAGTCTTCTGAGGTCCACACCCGCCGCCGCTTTTCCTCGTTGCCCCGCGTTTCACCCTTCTGGACGAATTCAAGCGGATCGCGTTCGAGATACCCGAGCTTCCGTAGCCAGTTAATGAACGAACGAACGCTGACAAGGTATTCGTTCACGGTCTTGATTGAAAGCTTGCGATGGGTCCGAGGATTAACGGGAGCGCTAGCCCGCCACCGCTCGAAATCGTTAGGGCTAATGGCATCAATGGAAACCCAGCCACAAGCTGCTGCCAGTGTTTCAACGCGCTTCACCGTATCGTGGACATGCTTGGAATTTCGACCTTTGCTCGCAACGGTTGACCGATATTCCTCAAGCAGTTTTCCGATATCGCGTTTAGGTGCTCCCCAAAGATGCGAAGGAACCGGTTTGCCTTCGTGCTCCAACTCGCGCACCTGAATAAGTTGCCGCAGTCGCTTGGTAGCGATTTCCTTGTCCTGAGTCTTCAATGCAACCGTCGTCTTCGTATCCATCCAAGGAAGCCGATAGCTTCCGGAGTAGTGATTCGCGGTAACGACATTCGCACCTTGGCGACGGCGCTGCTTGAATACGTGCATAGGTCAACAAGTCACTTCGTTACGCTTGATAAATGCGAGCAATGCCGAATATCTGAAAAGTGTGCGCTTTCCTATTTTGACATAGGAAATCTCTCCTGCAGCTTTACGTCGATTAATCTCCCTGACTGACAGGTGAAGCATTACGCTAGCCTCCTTGATGTCTAACAAATGCTCATTCATCGCCCAGAATCCCGGTTCTCTGTAAAATCTTCGGGGTAATCCTCAAGTTCCTTTTCATGATCCATCTCAGCTAATGCCTCTTCGACCGGAGTCATTGATTGCGCTTCCCGTGGATCGCCAAAGATTTCGTCCATCAGTTCCCGCCGCTTAGCAGTTCTAGCCAAATAATACACTTCATTGTGGGTCGCCTCTATCCCTTTCGTGCTCAGCCACGAGGCGATTCTTCGCCAAGAAAAGTCTTTATTTCGGAGTGCCTCGATCACAGGTAAATAATCGGGCAGATTCGGCGTTGAAAATTCTTGTTCTGCGAGTTCAAGCAACTCGCTTGGTGTTGGAATATGGTCTTGTTTGCTCATGATGCTTTAAATGTTTAATTTGTTTTTCAATATGTCAACAAATTAAACAGATTTGTTTTTTTACTCTTTTGGGCCGATAGCCTCCCATTCTTTGTTGAATCAACTGATCCAAAAAAGTAGTAGAGCACATGTTCAATCGCTATGAGTCGAAAGCACTTTTCCTTGACCGTTGCCCGCATTGCAATGTGCCGAATCCTAATCTGAGCCAGATCAGTGAATTCCTTGGTGAATCCGCTGCAAAAAACCGCAGATATAGGTGGAAAGCCTACTTGTGCAGCACCTGTGGCTTTCCAGTCGTTGGAGGCGGAACACGAAATCGAGAAGAAATTGATTATATCTTTCCCAAGCCCGAAACACTTGAAAGCGGACTCCCAAGCCGAGCCCATGCCTACCTGACGCAGGCTATAAATTGCCTTCATGCCCCATCTGGCGCAATCATGCTCTGTGCATCTGCAGTTGACGAAATGCTTAAGCAGAAGGAACTGACTGCGGGTAGTCTTTACAAACGAATAAAAGAGGCAGCTGAACAGCATTTAATAACGTCTGATATGGAAAGTTGGGCCCATGAAGTCAGACTTGATGCAAATGAAGAGCGCCACGCGGATGTTAATGCGGACTTACCAAGCACTGGCGATGCGAAGCGTTGTATTGATTTCACAAAGGCTTTGGCTGATTTCATGTTCGTCCTGCCCGCAAAAGTTGAAGAAGGGCGTAGAAATACCAGTATGAATAAGTAAACGTCACTTATACTGATCCTTGACAAGGAAAGGGCCGCGCCCGAGTCGGGGCGGTGCGCCCACCGGGCGCATCCGCCTCCGACCCTGGGCATCGGCGACTAATCCTCATTGGCGAGCCATTCAGGAATTGCTGATTCATCGACATAGCGCGTGATTCCATCCAATACCTGCGTATCATAATGTGTTTCGCCAATATCGGAGATGAAGCCGTCCAGCCCTTCAAAATTCATCAACGCAAAGGCTTGGCAGAATTGTCCTGGAGTCACCCGGTAACGCTTCGACCATTCGCTGATGATAGTTAGTTGCTGGTCGGTAAAGGGGACTTCAAGCCGGTTCATAGCTGAATTCCCCGTAAACGGTCATCACGCCCTTTTCCTTCGTGGCGCCTTCGACCAGGACCGTTGCACGGCGTCCGACTTGGACGCTGGGCAGTGGACCGCGTTTATCGCTGGCCGAATAGACATACATCTGCCGACCGTTGGTAATGGTAGCGCGAAGCTGCTTGTAGGCCTCGCCCTCCCATTGGCGTTCGATTGTTTCGGAGCTTACGACTAATCCACGGAGAGAAAGACCATCTCCGTCCTTGATCTGTAAACCGCCATTTGCTTGATTTTGTTTAGTATCCATTCGTCAATCTGGTTACTGATTATTGAAAGGCCGCACATGAAACCGAGGACGTTCGGAACGTGTGCGGCTTTTCCGTCCACGAACGCCCGTATAACTTGGCAAATCACCTCATGGTAAGGTTGCCGAAATAGTATTTGCCGAGAGCAACGAATATCCCCGTGCATGCCACGGACAAATACCGTCGCCTTGCGTTTCCACATCTCCCAGCGCTGCCGGATGGTTAGCGGGAGTCGACTTGAACGCTTCTCTTTCTTTGGCTTGGCTGGAGCTGCTTTCACCATCGTGTAGAAGCCGCCACCCGTTTGCCAAAAGCGAATGCCGGCTGAACGTCGCCCGTCGGCAAGAATCTTGAAGTAGTCCAAGACCCAGCTTGGAAGATCGATTTCCGCGTCCGGGTCGCAATCGCCGCTCGCCATCTTGGAAACGTATTTGAACAGATATTGAAACCGCTTCTGTTTGATTCCGGCGACGTTGACCCGCCCGAGACCCCACCAATCGGTAAAACGGTCCAGGAAATCCGGCGGAATCATCTTTCGGTAATCGATGATCAAATGCCAATGCGGATAGCCGTCTTCGTGGAACTCCAACTTCCACGCCCACGCAAACGGACCAATCACCGACCGAAGCTTTGCCAGAAAACGGCGCATGCGTTCTTTGCCGAGTTCGTAGGCTTTCCGCTCGGAAATGTATCCGTGACCGTCAACCGTTAGTGTCAGGAACTTACAGCGCTTGAGCACTGGAAGGCCCTTTTTTTCAATCTCGCGACGTTTCAAATAGACGCCGCGACTCGTGAACCAATTCGCTCCATGATAGCCGCGAATCTGCACACCGTAATATTCTGGTATCTCACTCATAAAACGTTCCCTTCCGTCTTCGGCTTCGCCTGCGACAGCGCAGAGGGGTAGAAATAACCTCGATTGGAATGGGGTAACTGCGCTCGACATAAAGAGCGAAAACGGCAGCTTGATTCGGCCTGCCATTGTGCTAATGTAGCTTCATGGAATCTTGGATCGCCAAGCGTGACCCCGAAATCATGAGCGGGGAGTTGTGCTTCACTGGAACCCGCGTTCCGGTGCGGAACCTCTTTGATTCCATCCGTGCAGGCGAATCGCTGGAAGATTTCATGGACGGCTTTCCTAACGTGAGCCGTGATTAAATCTTGGCCGTGCTCGCGGAGTCTGAGAAGCAATTCGTAGAACTCGCCTCCTAAGATGCGCATTCTCCTGGACGAGTGCATCACCCACCGGTTTCGACGTGAGATCCCAGACATGAAGTTCGCACCGTCGAATTCATGGGCTGGAAATCACTCACGAACGGCGAATTGCTAACAACCGCCGCAACCGAGTTCGATATCTTCGTGACGCTCGACGGAAACATTCCTACGCAACAACCACTTGACCAGTTCAATATCGCCGTTTCGTCCTGAATGCCAATTCAAGCGCATTGCGGGACTTACGCCCGCTGGTGCCGCGCATCATGGTTGCCGCCGAGTCACCGGCAAAAGGTGAAGCAACGCTGATCGAATTGGCGTAAGGTTTCAATGCGCAGCACTTCCCACCCAGGCACAGCAAAGCCTCGCGCCCGAAGTCCAGGCGGAGGATCTTTGAGGTAAAATGGCAGAGCCGACTAGCCCTGCTCCGCCTCGGCTTCGATGCGGGCAATGTATTCGCTGACGTTACACGTGAGCATGCGGCTGCCGCTCGGGCTGACTTCCAACACCTTGTTGATTACCGGGTCGAGGAAGTCGCGGTCGTGGCTTACGATCAACACCGTGCCCGGGAACAGCTTGATTGCGTCCTGGAGGACCTCCTTACTGCGCAAGTCCAGGTGGTTGGTCGGCTCGTCGAGAATGATGAAGTTCGCCGGGCGCATCAGCATTTTGGCCAGAGCGACGCGGTTACGCTCACCACCGGAAAGCACACTGATCGACTTCTGCTGAGCCTGTCCGCTGAAAAGCATCGCCCCCAAAGCGGCGCGCGGATTCGCGTCGGGATTGCCGTCGATGGCTAGCTCGACTTCTTCTTGTACCGTGTTCTTTGGATTCAGTTCCTCGGCCTGCTGCTGAGCAAAGTAACCCGTAACGGTATGCACGCCACGATCGATTTCGCCGGCATCAATGGGCTCCTCGCCCGCTAAAATGCGCGCCAGAGTGGACTTACCCGCACCGTTGACCCCGACCACCGCGATGCG
>JBNNDZ010000246.1:0-3801 GCA_050285865.1 Puniceicoccales bacterium | reverse complement strand
GAGGGGAATCTGCCAACATCGAGACACGGTTGACTTCACGCTGTTGCTTAAGGTCTACGATGATGATATTTTCCGATTCGTCATCACCAAACTCATATGAGGACTCGACGTCATCATCGATCATTGACGAGGCGTCAGGGGCTGGGCCCGAGCTGACATAGGCTACGCGAGCATCTGCTCCTAGTGAGGCGTAGTTGACCTTGACCGGTTTGCGATTGGTGGCCGCCGTAGTGTCAGTGGCGATGTTTTCATCGCGAGACTTTTTAACCATGCGCACTTCCGCGATGGATAAGTTGCCAAATGCTCCGAGGTTACCAATGTCGCCCGCTTGGGTCACGTCTAGGACAGCCATCAGGTAGCGGGCTTCGAAGGCGTTGAATTTTGGGCTGATAACTTCTTCTTTGGTTAATGCGATGGGGGCCGTGGCTTTTTTCCATTTGTTGCCAGTCGGTGGGTTGAGGGTGTCGGAATAGAATAACTGGACGCTGCCCTGGACGGTAAAGTTTTTGAAATTGAAGCGTTCGATGAGAAAGAAATCACCCAAGTCGATGGCGAAACGGTATTTGCCGGTATCCACTGCGTAACGGGCAGTAGGGTCGTCGGTCATGAGCGCACCCATCGATTCAGTGCTGTCGGTTTCTGCCCAAGTAACAGGACTCAGAAAGTTTTCGGTCGCATCGTACATAGTGGCCCCGAGGTGCCAGCGCGCCAGATTCTTGCGTGTGTCGAGTAATTCCTCCTGAGTTGGCTCAGGCACTTCGAGCAGGCTAACGGCAGCTTTGGATTCCGGTTCCGCGGCGCTCACAAGGTTGGTGAACATCGTCAAGCACAGGGTAGCGATTACCGCCCCGAGCTGTGCCCCCTTCAGTAGGGTCATTTTATATTGGTGTCCGTTTTTCATGCGAAAATTAAAGATTATAGAAAAATTATCTAAAATGACAGAGATTTATTCCGTAGAGCATTGCATGCTGCTACTTAAAGGAAATCGGCATTTTTTGCTGGTTTTTAAAGGACTTTTGTTATCGACTGCACTTTTTGTGCGCAAGAAATACGCGATGATACTCGATAGAATAGGGCAATTTACCCATCTTTGGCTAGGGCGCTTTTTTGCAGCCTGCTTGGTTGTTTCCCTAATGTTAACCGCCAAAGGTCTCCATGCGCAGGGAGAGAATTTCAAGCTTGGAGGTTTCCGCTTTGATTTGGCGGCTACCTTTAGCATGGAGTACAACGACAACATTAATAATGCAGAATTTAATCCCCGCTGGGACATTATTTTGCGACCGGGTATGTCGTTAGGCGGCTCTTACCAATTTACGGAGTTCAATACACTGAGTGTTACGATGGGAATCGGTTATGCTAAGTACATACGGACCCCAGAGCTGGACTCGATCAACAACTTCCTGAGTGTTTCGCCGGACACCGAAATTGCATTCACCGTCTTTATCGACGACGTGACACTTGAGTTCTACGACCGACTGTCTTATTCTGTGGATGCCACCGACGCCTTTGCGATCAATGGAGGCGTAATCAATGGCAACCCGCTTGATTACGGACGTTTTACGAACATCGTCGGTGTCGACATGGATTGGGATCTAAACGATGTTGTGCTTTTTGCCGGTCTCAGTCGTTTCGACATTATTCCGACTTCATCGGACTTTGATTACACGCAGCGGCACGAGTATCAATTGATTGGCGGTCCGCGATTCCTTATTCAGCCCAATTTAACGGTGGGTATCACTGGATCGCTGAACTGGAACCGCTATGAGGAAAATATCGATAACGACAGTATAAGCTGGTCGGTGGGGCCTATGGCGATCTGGCAGGCAACGGAATATCTTAGCTTTGCAGCGAACGCAGCCTATCAGTCCTTCATCGTTCAAACGGGAGGATTGAATGGGGATGATACTCAACCCTCGGGTATCATCGGTTCGCTGACGGCAACGCATCGTGCATCGAGTAATTTCGAACACTCGCTGACGGCGGCTCACTCGTTCAACTACGGTTACCTTGCTAACGTCACTTCGGTCTTTTCGGTCAGCTATGGCTTTACTTGGCATATGAACAGCCGATTAACACCTAGAGGTACCATTTATTACGAAGTTGGCGATGATTCTGGTGGTATCGACCCAGAATATTATGGTCGATATGGCGCGGGAGTCGGTGTAGATTATAAATTATCGCCTCAAATGACGACCAGTTTGGATTATGATTTTAGCCGGAAAGACTCGAACCTCTTCAACCGTTCGTATCAACAGAACCGGGTGCTTATCAGTATCCGCTATGATTTTTAGGTTTTTGGCATGTTGCCTTTTGGCGAGCATGGCACATGGCCAAAGCCCTTTGGTGCCCGCGATTACCGGAGAATCTGCGAACACAGCTGAGCCGGCAGCAGTGCAGCCGGCAGAGAGTTCCGAGCCTGAATATCGCGCACCGGCTCCTCCTGTGGATGTAAATGACTCGATGCGGGCCATGCAGGAGTTAAACGCCAAGGACGCAATCAAGGTGGGGGATCAATTGGAGTACATGGTCATTGAGGACCGTGAACCACCTGAAGTGCTCCTAGTGGATGAAGAAGGGCAGATGGATGTGCCTCTATTGGGGCGGATTTCCGCAGTTGGCTATACGCCGCAGTCGCTTGCTCTCCACGTGAGCGAGTTGCTGAAGAAGGATTATTATCACCAGGCAACGGTTGTTGTTGAGCCTTACAAGGAGACGGGGCGCCGTGGCGTTGTATACGTGATGGGAGAAATTCCCCGGGAAGGTGCGGTCGAGATTCCTTCTGGCGAAATCCTGCGTGTCAGTGGTGCAATCATGCGGGCGGGTGGTTTCAATGTATACGCGGACCCCTCGCGTGTGATGCTCATCCGCCCCGACGTTGAGAATCCGGAGAATTCCGAACGGATGGAAGTCAATGTTGCAGAGATCCTTGAAACCGGGCGCATGGACCGTGACTTGATTGTGAAACCGAATGATCGCATTTTCGTGGCGCGCCGTGGCGATGCGAGTGGCCAGTATACGGTTACCGGTGCAATTCGTGGCCCTGGCGTTTACCCGATTGCCATTGGGCAGAAGCTTACGGTCAGTGAGGCGGTATTGGCCGCGGGCGGTTTCGCGCCATTTGCGAATGGTGCCCGCGTTAAGTTGATCCGGCATAATGATCAAGGTGTTCGGACCGAGACCGAAATCGACGTGGAAGAAATTCTTGAGGAAGGCAGGCAGGATCAGGATGTCTTGCTAAAGGACGGTGATCGCCTCATCGTGCCGGAAAAGTTCATCAGTTTTTAATTTAACGTGGCAGGGACACAACAAAACGAAGAAGGCGAAAGCTTTGAGTGGTCGGAAATGCTCCATTCGGTGTATTTCCGTGCGGGACTGGTGCTTCGTCGGTTGTGGTGGGTCTTGGTGCTCACGGTCACCATCGGCGTCGGTGCTCAATGGTATCGTGAGTCGCAGAAGCAGCCGGTATACGAGTCGCGGGCCCAAATGGTTATCGATGGGCAGGTCACCATACCTGAAGGCGCGCGGTATCAGGAAGTGTTCCTCAATTTCTTCGGTACTCAAATCAAGTTCATGCAAAGCCAGCAGGTTCGAGAACGTGCTCGGCAACGGGTCGCCGCGCTTTATCCGGAATTGCAGCCCAGCTATGTATCGGTGAACATTCGCCAGGCGGAGGACGCCAGCGCATTTGATTTACAGGCAATCGGTGATGAGCCGCAATACGTCCAGTACTATCTGGATGCCGTCATGCACGAGTTCCTGGCCTTTAAGGCAGAACGTCGCAAGCAAACCACGGAAAAAACC
>JBNNDZ010000245.1:0-2753 GCA_050285865.1 Puniceicoccales bacterium | reverse complement strand
GGCTCATGCCTTGATGCCAAAACAAAGCAATCCAACGCCGCAAATAAGCTGCGATGGCGCGCACTCTCGACCTCCACAGGTGGCAGAAAAGAAACATCCGACGCATAACCGGACTCAGCAATGAGTCGCTTCAACTCGTCGGCATATGCCGCATTCGTCGATGGCCCACACAGCAAGAGACGTGCACCGGGGTTATGCTGCCGAACGTTCAGCCATGCTTCAATCAGCAGCTTCTGATTTTTTTGCGGATCGAGACGGCTGATGCAGCCAAAGAGAAATTCGTTTGGGCCTATGCCCAACTCTGCCCGCATGGCATCACGATCCCCGCCGGTTAGATTATCCGGCTCGACTCCATTAGGCAGGTGGTAAACGCGGTCAGCAGGCAGACGGTCACGAGCGGCCTCATACTCCGAATATCCCACACAAATAACGGCATGCGCATTCTCCAGTAAATCGCGACTGCCTAACAATAGACCAAACGGACGCCCCCATTCGATGTGTCCCTGCTGGGCGGCAACCACCGACTGCGCCTCGTCCTTGGGCACATCAAAAATATTCCCGTGCAGAGTGACGACGAATGGACGCCGTTGCCACCGCGCGGCCGTGCGAACTGTAGCCCCCATGCGCTTCGTCACATGCGCATGAAAGATGCGCACGTTCCGCTGAGTGGCGAGGCTTCCAAGGAGTGGCAGTGAGAGCAAATTGCCCCCCTTCTTATCCAGGGAAAGCTTTTCGTCGGCACTCAAGCCAAAGAAAGGATACACATAAGGGTAACGCCGGATCGGAATGTCACGCCACACTTCCGAAGGCGTCGGCGCGAGGGCGCGTGAAGTATGTATTTCCGGTGTCCAGCCACTGGCTTGTTGCTGGCGGCAAAGGTTGAAAATCACCGATTCCGTGCCGCCCCATTCATCCAGGGCAAAGCGACGCGGAACATGGATGATAGTGGTGGGCTTCATCGATCAAGATGTTGCAAGACGTAGGGAATCAGTTGTTTCTTGCGCGAGACAAAGCCGTCGGCCAACCACGAGTGATGGCCCGCATCAACCGCAAGCAACGCAGCCCACTTTGACTCATTGGAGATGACGCTCAGGCGACTCGTTTGCTGCAGCACATCGGTAATCATCAATAGGGCAAACTGATCGCCATTCATTTGCTCGCGGAGAGCCTGCTCTAGTTCAACCGCACGTTGTTCTGTCAGAGCGGACAGATCGACGGTCTCAATTTGCGACGCCTTAAAGCGAATTTTCCCATGGCTGAATGTTTTGCAGTCTGCTTGCACCAACGTCGCTGCTTGGGCCGTATTTAAACGGTCATTGCGGCGTAGTACTTCCAAGCCAAACGCCTGCAAGTCTACCTGTGCAATCTGGGCCAAATCACGCGCGAGGCGACGGTCCAATTCCCGGGTCGTCGGCGATTGAAGTAACAGCGTGTCGGAAATCAACGCCCCCAGTAAAAGGCGGGCTTTGGAAGGCGGCACCGTTATACCCGCCTCCCGGCAGCGCGCAAAGAGAATGCTCGCAGTCGATCCCCAGATGCGGCAATCGATGTCCACCGGTTCGCTTGTTTCGATATCGCCAATACGGTGATGATCCACGATAGCCACGATCTCGGCCTCATCCAAACCGTCGATACTTTGAGCTTTCTCAAAGTGGTCCACCAATGCCACGCGTGGGCGCGGCGTAGTGGCCAACTGCCGTGATCCCACGATGCCCAGCAATTCACCAGTCGCATCGAGAACGAACAGGCCATAGGTCGCCTCTGCAATCGCCGCACGACATTCAGAAAGCACTTCCGCAGCATTTATCGTGGGAAATTCATTCTCCATCGCACTGCTGCAGGGAATACATCCGCCGAGACTAGCGCAGAAAGCAAAGGCACTGCCATGATAAGCAAACACCGGAATGTCGGTTTGCTGCTCCAATGCTTCACACCGTCCGGGCCCGACGACAACGATTGCCGCCGGATCACGCGCCATCAGTCCGGCAACGTCGGCAGGGAATGGGCCTGTAATTAAGACGTCATTGGGCCCGGTAGCCGCCCCGCTGATAAAGCCCATGCCGGTCGGGTTCCGAGTAAGCGGCACATTGTTCAATGACTTGAGCGGCAAACTATTACAGAGATGCTCCCATTGCAAAAGCGTCCCAAGCATGTCTTCAATGTTCGCGCTAAGCAGATACGTTACACGCGGCATGCGCTCACCAATAATCCCCTGTACCCGGCCATCATCGTCTTGCACTACCAACACCCGTGAACGTGACTCCCTCAACAGCCTCAAGGCGGCGGACAAGGGCGCATCGGGGGCAATGCTGGGCACTGGAATACAGGCCTCACCGACCGTCGGACGGCAATCTTCGCGCAGCGATGGCAGAGGCTCACCCGCGGTCTCAAACAGCCAACGGCTTTGCGGGTTCGCCTCACCCAAGCAAACGGGAGTAGCGGGCAACGGGTCCTCCCCCTGCCCCAGCATCCACGCAAAAACATGCGCCGATACCATGGAATCGGAATCCGGGTTCTTGTGACCAGTAACAAAAATACTATCCACAACTGGTTCGGGTTTGGGCGGCGTCGAACATTACAGGAAAAATGTCAGTCAATTGATTCACTGCCCGCGTTTCATGGCTGGCGAGCCAACAGGCAGTGCTGTCTTCATGAACAGGATCGTAGCCATGCATCCCTTTCACAAAACCCATGTTCATGAAAGACGGCACGAACAGGCTTCCGGCTGGCAACAGGTAGAAAAGTTCACCATA
>JBNNDZ010000244.1:0-8297 GCA_050285865.1 Puniceicoccales bacterium | reverse complement strand
CAGGCTATACCGGTCAAATCATCTACAATGCCAACAGCATCGAAGTAACTCTGACCCCAATCCCTGAGCCAGCCACAATTGGGCTGATCCTTGGTGCTGCCGCAGCGCTCATCGGTATGCGCCGCCGTCGAAAGTAAACCACGTTCGCAGCATAATTACTCCGCTGCTTGAAGCACTTTTTATCTACCGCGGCAGTAACGCGCGGATGGTTTCGATGGAGTCCGCCTCCGCCGCTGGCTTGTCTTCACGCCAGCGGTGAATGCGGGGAAAGCGCACGGCGAGCCCGCTTTTGTGGCGCGAGGACTCCGCGATTCCCTCGAAGTGCAGTTCGAACACCAACTCGGGTTCCACGACCCGCACAGGCCCATGGCGTGATACCGTATGCGCACGGACCCATTTATCCACACGATTGATTTCCGCATCGCTTAATCCACTGTAAGCTTTGGCAAATGTAACCAACTCCGTCACCTGCCAAACCGCAAACGTGTAATCTGTATAGAGACCGGAACGTCGTCCATGTCCCGCCTGGGCAGCAACTAACACTGCATCAACGGAATAAGGGTCGACCTTCCACTTCCACCAATCTCCTTTAACCCGCCCAACTTGATACGGGGAATCCCGGCGTTTAAGCATCACGCCTTCCACGCCCCGCTCACGGGATTCTTCACGTCGCGAGGCGAGTTCCGCCCAAGATTGAAATGTAACTGGTGCGGCCAACAGCAAAGTAGATTCGATATCCGGCGCATCCGTGATTACTTTCTCCAGCAAAGTAACTCTGCCTTGCAAAGTTTCTTCCCGGATATCGCTACCGCCGTATTCGAGGCAGTCGTAAGCGAGGAAAACCGTCGGTGAAGCTTCCAGTATTTTAGCAGTAAGCTTGGTCCGGCCGATACGTTTCTGCAGTGCGGAAAAAGGGAGAGGCCGCCCATCACGCCAGGCGAGGACCTCGCCATCGAACACGGTCCCATCGGGCAACCGGGCGGCCGCATGAGTAATCTCAGGAAAGCGCTCGGCCAGCATTTCTTCTCCCCGCGACCATAACAACACTTGCCCCGCTCGCTTGATAAGCTGCGCACGAATACCGTCCCATTTCCATTCAGCCCGCCAATCGACGGGTTCCCCTAGAGCATCCAGTTCGCCCTCGAATGGATAAGCCAGGTAGAAGGGATATGGACGCGCCGTGTCACCTTCATCACCTGCCTCTTCATTTAGAAGTCGCTCGAAGGCAGGCGCGGATGGCTTCCAGGCCCCCATTAACCGGTGCTCCATCACCGCGCGATCAACACCTGCAACTTCGGCCAATGCCCGGACAACGAGCGTGCGACTCACCCCGACACGGAACCCGCCGGTGATGAGTTTGTTGTAAACGAAACGCTCGCGGGCACTTAATTCACCCCATGCTTCACGGACAATTTGAAACTGCAACGGACCATCCCAATCCGCGAGTGCCATCACCTTATCCTCAACGACTTGCCAGAGTGGTTGACGCACAGCGGTGCGCTCAGGATTATCAGGCAGAATAAGCGCCAACGTTTCACCCAGATCGCCTACGTGACTGTAGCATTCTTCCACGAGCCACAGCGGGTAATCGGAAAGCTGCGCCGCCCACTCCCGCATCAGCTTCGTTTTCACTGGCGCGCGGAGGCGATTCCCCATCAAAAACCACAATGCCCACGCAGCTGAGCGTGACTCCGCATTGGCAAAATATTCCTGCATCGCCGCCAACTTGTCATTGGTGCGATTGGATTCATCGAGACGGGAGAAAAGTTCAGTGAAGGCCTTCATTCCACTGCCTCCTTTTCATCCGCCTCTTCGCCACTGGTCGACTCACCGACGAACCGCGTTGGGACGTTGTAAGCATTCAGCCCAAGCGCTTCGTTGGCATAGCGAATAAACGGCGCGGTGTGTCCATGGGTTGCCCCAATGGTTTCGGCACCGGTCGCCCGCACTGCATCGATCAGCCCCGGCCAATCAACATGATCCGATAACACAAAGCCACGGTCCAGCGCCCGCCAGCGACGTGCGCCACGCACCGCCATCCAGCCACTCGCAAACGCGAGCGAATGCGGAGCAACCTTGCGCAGCCATGGCGTGCCCTGCGCTGAACCCGGAGCAACGACGAGGCCGCGCCCCTTAATTTGA
This sequence comes from Puniceicoccales bacterium, assembly GCA_050285865.1. Lineage (GTDB taxonomy): Bacteria > Verrucomicrobiota > Verrucomicrobiia > Opitutales > Cerasicoccaceae > Cerasicoccus. The sequence continues at coordinate 6,155 of JBNNDZ010000244.1, read as the reverse complement.
GCCGCGTTGTCTTTCGTCAGCGTCTCGGCTTCCGGTAGCGTAATCCCAGCTTTGCGATACAAAGGAAGGAAGTTCGCAACCGACCCATGCACCGCGATGGGGCCAATGGATGCGTCCACACCTGCAAGCACCCGTTGCGCTTTGCCGAGCGAATACGCGAATACCACTGATGTGCGGCCCTGCGCCTGATTAACCCGCCACCAATCATTGATCTGAGCGAACACCTCTTCACTCGCAGGCCAACGATAAATCGGCAGACCAAACGTGCACTCGGTAATGAAATGATGGCAACGAACAGGCTCGAAATTTTCCGCAGCCGCATCGGGGGCAGTTTTATAGTCGCCGGAAACCACCCACACTTCACCGCGATGCTCTACGCGCACTTGCGCCGAGCCCACGATGTGCCCCGCTGGGTGCAGTGACACGCGGACCCCGTTCATCACTGTCGTTTCCCCAAACGGCAGCGGCGTGATTGGTGCTGCCGAGCCAATGCGCGCCCGCAGCACATCCTCTCCGCTGGCCGAGGAAAGGTAACTTTTTGAACCTGCGCGTGCGTGGTCACTGTGCGCGTGTGTGATAACGGCACGCTCAACGCCGCGCCATGGATCAATGTAAAAATCCCCCGCCTCACAGTAAAGGCCGTGTTTTGTTGCGCGAATGAGGGGCAGGTTGCTCACGTTTTTCGTTGTCGGATTTGCGCCACTCTATCCAAATAGACACCTTTGTCCAATGAACCCCGACATCGCATCAGAATTGCTTCGCCTCGCGTGGATTCCTTTCGTCACCGCTTTCATCGGTTGGCTGACGAACTGGCTTGCGATTCAAATGCTATTCCGCCCCCGTCAACCCTGGCCCATCTTCGGCTTTAAAGTGCAGGGGCTCGTGCCGCGCCGCCACGAAGACATCGCCGATCGCGTGGCGGAGGTCGTGGAGGAGGAATTTCTCAGTCAGCATTTAATCCGCGATCAGCTCAACCAGCTAGACGTGCACGGCTACGTAGACCAATTCATCGGGAAACTGATTCACCAGCGTTTGGGACGCAAGCTGCGTAGCATCCCGCTAATCGGCGGTATGATCAACGACAACACCCTCGCCATGCTGGAAAAAATGGCGCTGGATTCCGTGCACGAAGAAATTGAACCGCTGCGCAATCGTCTGGCCGACGACCTGGAAACACGCCTGCAAGTTCGTCAAATTGTGCGTGATCGTATTCTCGCCTTCGAAATGGAGCGCCTCGAAGGCCTCGTTCGCCGCATTGCCAACCGCGAATTCCAGCTCATCGAAATCCTGGGCGGCGCACTGGGCTTCATTGTCGGCCTCGCCCAAGTGGGCATTCTGCTGGCGATTGGTTAATCACCCAGCCCGCAAACTTCCTGCGGAAAAATTGGGGTGGAAGACGGGACTTGAACCCGCGACCCCCGGTACCACAAACCGGTGCTCTAACCAACTGAGCTACGTCCACCAATAAATCGAAGCGGGAAGAAAAAAGCATTGCGGGCCGCTTGTCAACCCCCAGAAAGGTGAAAATTTACGGAATCAATCATGTGGAACTTTAAGCAATCCGCGCAAAACCAGTCAGACCAAAGATGATCAGCCCTCGCTGAGTGCAGCGAGTTCCTTAAGTTTGCGCTGTGCGTCCGCCGCAGCGACCGGCATCAGGCCATGCTCGGAAACAATTTCCTGTCCCTCGCGGCTCAGGACAAACTTGATAAACTCACGTTTAACCGGACCCGATGGGTCTCCTGGAACAACGTTAACCACGAGAAATAACTCCCTGAGCAGCGGGTAGTTACGATTGGGAACACCATCGACCAATGGGGATACCGGCTCGCCACCCACGTCCTTCGAGACCGGCACCAACGCGACTTCGCCATCGTTGTACGTCAGGCTGCTGTAGCCAATACCGAGGGGATCAGCAGCAACCGATTCCACCACTTCCTTTGAGCTGGGCAGTGGCACAACCTCGCCGAAATCCGCACCGTCCAGCACTGCCTTGCGGAATACTGCGCGGGTACCGCTGACGACGTTTCGTGAATAAAGATTGATGGATTGGTTCGCCAGCGGACCTGTCACGCCGACATCGCCCCAGGTTTTTGCTGCGCCTTCCCCGGACATGAAGATCTTCTTCAATTGATCTATGCTTAAACCCTGCTTGGCGACCGGGTTACCCGGGTGCACGTAAATCGCAATCGCATCGACAGCGACCGGAATCTGCAGCGGTGCCTTGCCAAGTTTATCCTCGAAAGATTTCAATTCCTCACCACTGAGCGGGCGAGACATCGGGCCAAACTCCACGCGGCCCTCGATCAGCAGCGGAATTGCCGTATCGGATCCCTTTCCCTGGTGAAACAGATGCAACTCGGGATGCTCCATTTTGAAAACCAGTTCCCAGGTCTTCATCAACTCATCCATCGAATCCGAACCGACCGAGCGCAAGCGGCCAGAAACGGTTTGCTCCTTAGAGTATACGGGCAATTCGGCCACGCCGTCAGCCATCAATAATGACTGATAGGCAAAAACGAATGCGATCAGGGAAATGAATAAACGCGGCATACATGCTAAGGCATTCCACCCAATCGGGCATACGTCAATCCGTTAGCGCATCTGCGGAGAATTGTCACTCCACCTTCGCGCTGCCGTAAAAGAACAACGCGGAGGTGGGCGTCTCAATATCATCAGGCCACGTCCCAGAGGAGACGCTCGGCGTCGGCCCACAGTTCGTGATATGCCTTCGCCGCGGGCGAGCGTCCATCGAACGCCAGCAACGGCTCACGATGCACGCCCATCTTTTCCACCTGTGCCGCCATGGGCACCATGGGCTCGAGGAATTTGTCGTCCTTTTCACGGGCCTCCGCGATCGTGTCCTGGTGCAGTTTTTTGCGACGCTCCACCATTGAGAAAAATGCGCGGAGTTTCTGCGCCTTCAATCCCTCCTGCTTGAAGAATGTAATGATCTGATCGTAGGTGAGCATCGCCAGCGTGGTCGGTATGACAGGGACGAGGATTACATCTGCGGCGCGGAAAATATTTTCCGAGAGCAGCGTCACATTGGGCGGCGCATCGATGACCACGAGGTCGTAATCATCCTCCATTGTTTGCAGGGTATCGCGCAGGCGTTTCTTGGAACGCTTGGAATGGTCGAGCTCGATGTCGAGATTCCGGTAGGCCATCGCCGAAGGCAACAGGTGCAAATTCGGGTAATCGGATTCACGGATTTCGCGGTCCAGTTTTTTACCACCTTGCAGCAACCGTTTCGGGCCGTGCTTTTTGTCCGCACGCACGCGGAAGTAAAATGACGACGAGCCTTGCGGGTCGAGGTCGCACAGGAGCGTGCGCTTGCCCGCCATGGCGGCGAGGTATGCGAGGTTCACCGACGTCGCCGTTTTACCGACGCCGCCCTTGATGTTATATACGGCCAGTACCTTCATTTCGTTGTCTTCTTCGTTGCGCGCTTGGTGGTCTTGCGCGCAGCTTTCCTCCGGGTTGCTTTTTTAACAGGGGCCGCAACAGGCGGCTCGACGGGTTCTTTGGCAGGAGTCTCCTCAACGGCCTCCTCGCGGAAAAGGTGATCGGCAATCGCGAGCACCTTGGGGTCATCCAAGGTCGCAAATGCAGTCTTATACTGGCGACGCGTGATGTGGCGCTTGCGCTCCAGCTCCGCCACCAGTGCGCCTAATGCCGCACAAAGCTGGACGGCTTCACTGCGCTTCAAATTGACGGTCGACAAATACTGCGTGATCGTCGCCTGCTGAACGCACAAATCGTTAAACGTGCCCAACACGCTCTGCATTTTACGTGATCGCTTAATGAGAAAATCCAACTCATCGCCATCGAAGAGCGACTTGAAAAACTCCAACAGATACCGGAGCTTCTTGAACTGAATACGCAGTTCGTGCACCGCCTCGTCAGGAGTCTCGTCCGTGATTTTGCGACCGTCTTTTATGATGCGGTTAAAGCGCTTGCGCAAAAGCTTACGCGCGAGGACCGACACTGGCAACTCGCCATCCGGGCAACCTTCCTGCGGTTCGGCGGCACGCTTAGCAAGGAAAGCCTGCCAGGCATTCAACTTGCCCTTGACCGCTGCCCCCTGGAAGTCGCGCTGGAACTTCTTAAAAACCTTACCGCGTTCAGCCTTCAAGTCGGCGAAGAACATACCCAAGCCATCGCGCAATGCGGGCGGTAAAAGCTTTGCGTAGGCATCCTGCTCAAGCAGGTAAACGTCGAGGTCACGCAAGCGGTTGGTGCCACGCATGACGTCGCCCAAATCCTGCTTGAAGCGCAGAACATCTTCTTCCGTATATACGCCTTTAACGAGTTGCAGCAGCGAACGCGTCCGCCGCAATGCCACGCGGTAGTCGTGCAGGAACTCACTGTCGATGTCGGCCAGCATGCCGTCGACATTGACCTCCATTTGCTCCCACGAGCTCACGAGGATCTGCGTACAGGCTTCGCGCGCGGATTGGTCCGGCGAGAGGGTCAGCTTGATCTTTGAGGTGTAATCCAGTGGGACAACTCCCGAGGCCTCCAACGCGGCAAAGGCGTAGTGCCGGGTGTCAGCACTGGGTGCCAATCCCTGCGTCGCAATTTCATTTGCCGTGCGCTCGGCGGCAGCCTCGTAGCCCTTGAGTGCGATCACGCGCAAGACTCGCTGAAACGGCATTGCCTTTTGTCCCGGAACAGGGCGCAACAAGGTCTCCAACTCCACGCGAACGGTGGTCTTGCCATCTTTGTTGACGATGCAGAAACGCTCAACTTCGCGAATGAATTCCGCGCGCGGCATCACTGCGCGAATCGACAGCGGCCCAGTTACCTGGGTGCGAAGCGGGCCTTCGGGAAAATCACCCGCAAAGGCATTTTTGATCGAAGTAGGCAATTCAGCCTCTGCCACGAGCTCATCACCTTCATCGCGGTGCAACTCACATTGTTTGCGATCACGCAAGAGCACGCGATTGGCCGAAAGCAAACGCCAGTCAAAGGTGTCGAGAATGGTCCAACGACGACGCTCTTTGGATTCACTTTGTAATGCAAAGCTTTCCTTAAGGCCCTTCAAGGCACCGCGACCGGCATCGGTCAGCGGGAGTGAAAAATTAGCGTTGGTCTTCATTTAGCGTTACGTTCCTCCTCGGTCCACTGCGAAAATGGGTGACGTGCCAGCGCAGCATTCGAATACTTTCGGTCGTGCGTTACCTCGCGCTCAATCCAGTGCGGTATTTCAACTTGCTCGTCTTCGTCATCCAATTCGACTTCGGCAATAACGAGCCCCTTGTTGTCACCCGCAAAAACATCCACTTCCCAGCGATGGTTCCCGTGGTCAATCAGGGAACGCGTTTTCTCGATCACCGGACGGCGGCAAAGGCGCTCCAAAAGCTCGCGCCCCTGCTCCATCGGAATTTGAAACTCATACTCCAGGCGCGACATACCAGACACCGCTCCCTTAATCGTCAGGAAGCAGGCGTCACCACTGATACGCACCCGCACCGATGCCGCCTCGGGGTCCACATAACCCTGCGACAACTGCGTGCTCAACAATGCCGGCGGAAGCTCTTCCGCGCGAGCAATGAATTTTCTTTCAATTTCAATACCCATGAAATGTATCGAATATCGACGTTACGGAAGTGTGACGCCTGCGTTTCGAGATATTTAACAGAGCATCCAAATAACTAAAAATTCCAAGCACTTTTGTGTTACAACTATTCCAAGCGCTCTCGAGATATATGTAACAAAAAAACGGAAGGCACCCTTGCCTTCCGTTTTGTAAAAAATGTGTGCTGTGCCTCAGCGTAGTCCTGCGCAATAGCGCGTGAGGCGCTCGAGACCTTTCTCGATGACCGCATCCGACGTCGCATAGGACAGGCGCATGTAGTCATCGGCACCGAAACCGATGCCCGGCACGACGGCGACAAGTTCCTCTTCAAGCAGTTTTGAGGCGAAGTCCGTCGAATTCATGCCGAACGACGAAATGTTCGGGAAGAGGTAAAATGCGCCTTGCGCACGCTCGCACTCAATCCCGTCAATTGCATTGAGGCCTTCGAGGAGCGTGTTACGACGGCGGTCGAACACGGTAAGCATCTCGGCGACCGCGGCCTTGGCTTGGTCTGCCTTTTCCATCGCAGCCAACGCACCCCATTGAGCAAAGGTCGTGGCATTGGAACTGG